>NZ_MTQB01000001.1:0-300000 GCF_001974855.1 Pseudoalteromonas sp. SK18
CAGCAAAAGCTGCTGCCACTGTGCGCTTGTTCTGTAAGTTTTCATCACCTGCTCCGAATTTATCATTGAGCAGGTATTTTTAGATAATCAGAACATCGATGCTAGGTGTGGTTCGCTAGACGCTTACAACGAGACTGGTAAATTTAGATTTAACAAACAGGACTTTTTTGGTGAAGAGGTTCAAAACCTATATTGGCAGCTTAAAACCGGCAAAGCTTCAGGGAAAAACCCTAAAGTATCGGTATTGCATGATACACAAGATTGCAGGGCTGTAACCCTTGCGGTCACATTGCCTGGCGACACTCATGTTACAAAAATCATTGCTTACAACATCGATTTGGTTGATGAACAGGTGGCAATTTCATTTGAGGTCGCCAACATGAATCACAGTACACCTATTCGTCGTTCAATATATTGTGGCGAAGCTGAGCTTATAAAACGTAAACGTCGAAAAATACGTAATGGCAAGCAAACGCAAAATATGGAGCAAAACTTAATAGATGATCGATCTACTAAAGATATCATTAAGCAATCTAATAGCTCTCCCCATGAACGCCAATCTAATCGCACAGATCCGTTACTAGGTACGGATCTCTCACAAGAGAATCAGGATGACTCTCACTTCAGAAACAAGGAAGGTTATGAAAAATGGTAAGCACTACTCTTAATACATCACCAAGTTCGTTATATGTACCGCAAAGTGGCACATTCCATTGCCATTCGTCTACAACGGAAGCATGGGAATACATTAGCAAGATTCATCAGAATAGAAACTACTCAGGCTTATTGACGGGGGTCTCTGGTGTTGGCAAATCATATTTGGCTAAGACGTATACCCTACAATTCCCTCAATCTGAGTTAGATGAAAAAAATATTATTCCAGTGCTTTACGTTAAGTTAGGTGCAACATCAACTCCAACTGACTTGCTTCATCAAATTTTAATGGCTTTAGGGTGCACTGTAATGAACAGCAAAGAAAGGCCTTATACTGCACTTGAACGTTTGTTACATCTACTCAATGAACAAAGTGTTGAGCTTATTATTATTGATGAGGTTCAAGAGTGCTTACCTGATACAGACGGTATCAGAGCTCAGCAAATGGCAAAGCAGTTTGCAGGTCTAGTAGACAAAGCTAGTATTCCTGTAATTTTAATGGGAACGCCATTGGCTAAAAGAATTATCGAACTCGCCTACAAAGGTGGAGATAAAGAAGAGCAATTAAGCCGGCGTTTTCTAGCCCCACATCAACTTAGTCCCTGCCCAAGCCAGTGCCAAGCTTGGATAAACATGGTTAATTTTTACCAACTTAAATATGGCTTTAATAGGCTAACGGCTCAGTCAAATAAAGACTTACTCAACCGCATTTATATTGCAACAAATGGCATGCATGGGCTCCTTAATAAGCTTTATGCACAGATATTACCCGCTGATTATAAGAATACAGCTCAATACATTAGAGCATTCGAAGAAGCGTATAAATTTGCTATCAGAAATAGCGAAGACAACCCGTTTAATGCTGACATGATTAATGCACAGCAAACTGAACGAAATATTGAAGATTTAGATCGCAAGTTAAAGGAAACGTTCACACATGGCTAGGCTACCAATTCGAGTTAGGCCTTTCGTTGGAGAAAGCCAGGCTGGCTATATTCTTCGTCTTGCAATGCGAAATGGTTTTATGAAACCAGAAGACATTGTTAATAAGAAAGTATTTAACTTAGCAAAACGCAATAATCTAAAAAAAGCTGATATCAACAATATCAGCTCACTCATACAACGCTCTATTTCATTTTCAGAAACGGAGGGAAGTCCTTTTCCAAAAGTGTGTTCCAGTGCTCGAATTCTCCACGCTAGAGCATGTCTAAAATGCTTGAATGAAAACCCTATTCATAGAGATAATTGGCAAGACCCAAGATATACGCACTGTGCAAAGCACCAGGTCATGCTTATTGATGTATGCCCTCACTGCGAACACGAATTGGAATTTAACGCAAGTTTACTTCAAGGGTATTGCAGCAATGAATATTGTGGAAGAAAACTTCTTCAGCTTTCGGTAGATGAAAAGATTAAAAGGCTCACAACCGGTAATATAGAAGACTGTATTATTGCAGGTTTGTATGTTCTTGAAATTTCAGAGCTTAAAAGAAAAGCCTATTTTAATTATAAAGACATACCAACAATCCTAACCGCAGGAATTGACTTGTTAACTAATAATGAAGCATTAGGGCATTGGCTAGCAAAAATATCTAGCAAAGGGCTGCCAGCTGGTTATCCTAAAAACCTGGCATATCCTGAGCTTTATTCCTTATCATGTCATATACATAGAGATTGGAACTTGATAAAGCGCGCTCAAATCGGCAATAGAAAGCCTTCTCTCCAGCTTACTTCCACAAGCAAGCCTTTGGAAATAAGGATACTCGCATCTTGTCTAGGGCTCAACGCAGCTGATTTAAAGCCTCTGTGGTACAAAAATATTCTACGATTCAGCAATACAAACCGATATCAAGTCGATGGTTTAATTGATGCCAAGCAGTTAATAGAAGAGCTGGTAACTAAATCAACCTCTGAAGTCATAAATGAAGTCGATTTCATGGAAGCCACAAAGTTTGTCGAGCAATACCTGATGGAAAAATCAGATCTTTTATTAGCAATATTTTTGAAAGATTTACCTTTTTATTATCAAGGTAAGAATAACCTCCTTGATTCAATTTACTTCAACCGTGATGAGCTGATAAAAGTAGGCGAACGTCATTTGAAATCGTCTAAAGCCAGAACAATCAGTATTGATACATGTGCAAAAATTGCCAAAATATCACCCAACATCATCAAAAATGCAATTAGTAGCGGATTAATCAAATCCTCTGACTGGAAAGCAGATAACTCAACTTTAAAGCTAATTGAGCTGAAGAAGTTGCAAGAGCTGCATAAAAACAGACAACTCAACCTCCCTCTGTGAAGAGGGGGGCATTGTTTTACAAATAATCTAAGAGGTTGCTATTAATAGCTTTCTACTGTCTTAGAGTAATTTTTTAACTAATACCTGTGCTTTCTCAACATCAAAAGTTCTTGCAGCATACCCTTGTGCAAGAATTTCTTGAGGTAAATACTCATCAAACTTATCTATAGTTTTTTCTGCAATAGCATCAGCTAAATCAATTGCTGATATGGTTTTATCATCTCGAAAGCTTTTAAGAGCCCCGATAACATGATCAATTAAGGTATTCTCAACTTCTATAATTCCTGCAAATGCACCCGCTCCAAACCCTTTTTGTATAAGTACTGCAACAAGTGTATTTACAACTTTATCACCGGCCCAAGGCAAAACAACGGCTGTATTGCCATGCTGTAAGAAATATGTACTTTCAAGTTTTGCAGTTTTAAAAAAGTCTGCCCCCTCTTTAAAAAGTGCTTGGGCAACTGCATCACCAAATTCAATTCTTTGTTCACCAACTTGAACTCTGTAGTCACTTTCTTTCAGAATTTTAAGCATTTCTTGTCTCACTACATCATGTACAGCCATCCCTGAACCACCAAATTTAGGTGGTTTCCCTCCTTTTGCATGCTGTACTGAAATCACTTTTTTGTCTGTATCGACTAGCTCAACCACCCAACGTTTACCCGCAAATACAATATGTTGGCCCTCTAAAATAAGGCTATCTACGGGTAATGTCCCTAGTGTTTTACTACCCGTTACAATTCTAAATTCTTCAGGGGTTTTAAAGACGGCATAAAACGTATAATGATTTGTTACTTTTTCACCCATAAAACCTAAAACCAGTTCACCACTTCCTAACTGGGTAATAAGATCTACCTTACCCATGTGAGATAGCAAATCTTTAAAATGAGTAACAGTAACTTGTTGGAATGGCCCGTCTTTACAAAGTAATACGTAGATTTGATCTGCTCTTATACCACCCCATTGCGCGATGAGAGCTAAAACTTGATGAAGTAATGTTGAAAAGTGATAGAGCGAAGTGTCTGCTGGTTCATACCATTTACTTGCAACCAATAACCGTATCATCGCTAGCGATTGAACCAATTCAAGCCGCAGTTTATCTACAATACTCGATTTTTCTGTAAGGTCAGCCTCAGTTATCAGCATTCGCAAAATACTAGCGCCACCACGCCTACCTGAACGACCCATGCGCTGCCGTAAACTTGCAATAGAATGCGGCGCAGTAACTTGCACGACAGAGTTAACCTTGCCTATATCAATGCCTAACTCCAAAGTCATAGTACACACTGCTGTCGTGGGAATTTGATCTTGCTGAAGCCGAGCCTCAAGTGATTCTCGCATTTCTTTGGCTAACGAGCCGTGATGTGGAAAAAACTCGTTAGGCACAGTGTTGCTCTCACACATCTCTGCAAGAGTGGTCGCAATACTTTCGGTGCGACTTCTGCTATTTGCAAACACTAGGTGGTTTCCACCACGGCAAAGACCATATAAATCGTTACATACGGTTTGCTCCGCAGTAACCGTCTCATCTGCCACAACAGCGCTCTCAATATATCCCTTGACTTGCATTTTTAACGATGATGAAGACTGCGTTTGCTTTATTATTTTACAAGACAGTGATTTATTAGGTCTTAAAGATGCTGGGACACTTTCTAAGTTACCTAAAGTGGCACTTAAAGCCGTTCTGGGTATTGGTGAGTTTACACGGCCTACAAGGTGTTCTAAGCGGTGCAGTAAGCTCAACAAGTGATGGCCTCGCTCTGTGCCAATAAATGCGTGAAATTCGTCTATAACTATGTGCTTTAAATTCTGAAAAGCAGACTTTACCCAGCCACTGTCTCTTATTAATAATGACTCTAGGGACTCTGGCGTTATTAACATAATGCCTGATGGATTTCGTTTCAGCTTATTTTTTCGACTTTGAGGACTATCACCATGCCAAGGTGTAACTTGTATGTTTAACAAATCTGACAAGCTTTCTAGCCTTCGGTCTTGATCGTTTATTAACGCCTTTAGTGGGCTGATATATAAAATGCCCACACCACTTACTTCATCTGCGATACTACTTATTGCAGGTAAAAAAAATGCTTCGGTTTTACCTGCGGCAGTAGAGGCACTAATAAGCACATCAGTATTGCCTGATAGGATAGGGTCAATTGCTAAACATTGAATCTCTCTGAGCCGATCCCAGCCTTGTTTAAAAATCCACTGCTGAATGCGCAAATCGAGCTTTTCGTGTGCGTCAATCATAATTTGAAGTCAGCTAGCTCATCGTCTTCAGATTCAATGTCTAGCTCTACATCGGAAGGTTTTTCCTCTGCAATATCAACATTTTTTATTAAGCTGTCCCACGAAATATTTGGATTTTGATCAATCACGGCAAGCATATCTAAAAACGCTTTGATCGTATTTCTTGGCGTTCTGAAGTAAGCGTCTCCAATTGTTTTACTGCAATGGACTAAAAATGCTTTGAGGGACTCGTCAGGTACTAAATATAACGATTCATCGCCTGATGCAAAAACATGTCTAAGGTTTTTAAGTAGTATAAATAACTCTTCTGGCGTTAAACTTGCCAAGTGTAATGCAGGGGATGAGTAATCAATAACACCGGCTTGTTTTGCAAATGTGTTGCCAGCTAGGCGAGATTGCAGCGCCTCATAGCTATATAACCCTTTTCTTGGATCAAGTAAAAACTCGGGTGTACCACCTAGTAAAAACCCTAAGTACTCAGCCGATCCTTGTAAGCAGTCGTTGAGTATTCTAAGAATTTGCTCGTAATTTGATAATCGTGCTTGGGTGCTATTGAGTTTGTATAAATTTACCATTTCATCGAGGTTAACTAATAACCCTTCGTAGCCAGCTTGCCTTACAAATAAACTCATAAGCTTTAGAGAGTCATAAAACGACGCATCTGAGATAATACTTCTTATACCAAGATCTTTGCGAGCATCTGTTTTTGTTGCATATTCTGCTCTTAACCATTTTACAGCGTTGTTCTTAAGTTGCTCGTTATCTGTTTCATGGCCAGTCCAGTATGCTTCTATAACTTTTGCAAAGTCGTAACCACCTACAAGCTCAGAGAGAGACGCGAGCCTTTCGTGAATCACTGTGGTTATTTCTTTGCTTGTATTATCTGCTTCTTTTCGTGCCTCGGTAATAAACTTTTCAACCACACTGGTCAATGCATTACCATCAGGCTTATTACGAGTAGACATGTTTCTCATTAACTCAGAATACAAGTTTCTGGCTTGTCCAGATGATGCATGAATACGACGATCGGGAGATAAATCTGCATTAACAGTAACTAACTTTCGCTCTAATGCGATCGCTCTTACAACACTTAAAAAGAATGTTTTACCTGAGCCGTATTCGCCAATAATTAACCGAAAAGCAGAGCCGCCCTCTGTCACTCTGTCGATATCTTTAATGAGCGCTTTAAGCTCATTACCACGACCTACTTGTATATGCTGTATGCCGACTTTTGGGGTAACACCCGATTTAAGAGACTGTATAATTGCATCGCGCTCTTTTGATCTAATTTTTTTTGCTGCCATTGTTATAACTCCCTTATCTCTTTGACTATTTCTTCATCAATGTATATATCAACGTCGTCATCAATTACTGGTGCATCCACTAAATCAAATGACCAGTCATTAATGGTTTCTATAGCACCATCGACCATTAATTTTAGCTCACTACACATTTGGGCTACCTCTTCGCGACCCCATTGCGCTTTAGCGCATAGCTTTTCAAACAACTGACTATGAGCCTGATCTAATCCATCAACTTCGTTTGTCAGCTCTGGGACTTCAATATAATCGCTTTCATCTTCATCTGAGGTAAAGATCTGTTCCAGCATGTTTTTAGCTTCTGTTGTTTGGCTTTCATGAAGGGCTAATATTGTTTCATCTAAGCTAAACTCTGATGAGCTTTGACTACGTGGCGCTGGCTGGTGACTACTTGTAGTAAGCTGATGAATATCACTCGTAACAGACTCTTTATCCAGTCCTAAATTTGTGTAGAGTTTTTCGATTTGCTTTACTTCTCTGTTATCGACATTGCCATCTGCTAGCGCAATAGACAGAATAAACCTTTTCACAAATTCTATTTCTTTTACACCTAAATTATTAAGTCTATTTTTTAAACCCGTATTATCCGATGGTGTAACTAGTCGCCATGTAAGATAAGCCTTTAGAGATCGCTTTTCTGTATCCGTTAATTTTTCATCATGAGCAATTAGCTTTTCTAGCTCAGAACTTTCTGATTCATCCACAACCCCATCTATATTTGCAACCATAGCACCTAAACGCAGTGCGACACCCACTTGGTTAAACGCATGACTAGGGACGAATTCTTCCTCATGCCCTGGAGTAAATAGTACAAGTTTGCCATCTAATTTGGGTTTTGTATGGTGGTAACGTAAGTCAGGCGCAATACCAATATCAGCAAAGTTCGCTAAGTTATAAATGAGCTCACCTTCTTTTTTATTTATCGCTTTCGGTGTTGGTAAGCCTGTTTGCAACCAAAATTCAGATACATCTGTTACCCCATCATTTTCTAAAATGATGGCCTTAGCCCACGCTTTAAACTTTTCGATTAATGGTGACGGTTGACTGCTAGCAATGACACGAGGCAACAGCATTAATGCAGCTAAATCATCTTTGCTTGTATCAGCCTTAGCTAAATAACGGCTATAACTAGCTAGCTCCTCAGTGACTTTATCTGCTATTGGAATAAGCTTTTTTATAGGTGCTTTTAATATGCTCGGATCAGGCAAACCGTCGAGTAAAATTTTAATACTAGGGATACCACCGCTGGCGGCAAAGTACTCTGCGTTTAATTTGGTTTTATTAGGCTTAACTTGCATTCCCTCAGAGAATTTTTGCTTGTAGTAAAGTTTAAAAAGTAAAGCAAACTCTACATCGCAGCGCCTAGCTGCGGTTTTTAAATTGTATTGGTCTGTATTTTTAATCCATTCAAGTGCTAGCTCATCGTCCACTCTTTCTGTGGCAACGACTTGCTCTGAAAGACGTAATTTAAAAAGTAGTGAATGACGTGTCTTTGGTAATTTATGCTTTCTACATTCAAATAATTTAGGTTTAACTAAATACATAAATTCTAAGAGATTTGCTGAGAAACCAGCAAAAGAGCGATTTGAAGCAAACACATTGTGCAAACGAAGTACTTCATCAAAAATATCTTTAAAATATTCGTCAGCAACTTTGTCATCTTTGCCATTTTCAACAACAAACCTTTCAAGTCCATAAAAATACAAAAACACAAAGCCTATTGGAGTATTGGCCGCGCTTCTGTCGGTCGCTAACCAATCAAGGTAAGCACCTCTGCACTGTCTAGAAAGATTGCTATAACTTGGCCAATAACCAAGTGATTCATCAGTGTAATAACCTAGTTGATGACCTAAAGGTGTTGATACAGGTAAAATTGGGTTTAATAGTGCAGGCTCAGGTTCATAACCCCTAAGAGACTCCATCTGCTCACCTAGGTAAAAAAATCCTGCTAGATTACGCTTATGTATAACAGTTTCTTTTTTCTTATCAAGCCACTGAGCTTTGCGTGTGCCTTTAATGCTCTTATTTAGAGGATTTGCACTCTCAAAAATATTAAATGTAGCTAAATCGTCCTCAGAATGTGTCGCACTATCAGCACTTTCTATAATTGGGGTAGGTGTATTAACAACAGTGATGCGAGGTTTTGGATCAGTCTGCTTTGCAGTTTTTAATTCATTCATTTGTTCGTGTAACTCAACGCTAACTGATGCTTTATTAGTTTTAATGGGATTTATCGAGCTAGTCACGTCACTCGAAGGTCTAGACAAAGAAACCTTAGAGGCAGGCGTATCAGGAGTTTCTTTTATACTTTGCCTCGGATTATCTAGTACTTTAGGCTTTTTTTTATTTGAATTTGAGCGTGGACTGGTAATTAACCAAATTATCAATATAACAACTGCGATTATAAAAATGAATTCCATGTAATATCCCTTTAAAATTGGTTGGTACCATTTTGGTATTTAAAACTCCATATGCTAATAACATACCACTAATAAATTCAGAAATGTATAATACTGCTACTCAGTAGTTTCAATTACTCTTAATCAAAAAAATCGTCTTTAATGAAACCTCTTTGCATAAGGTTCCTCGAACATCCCTATAGGATGTTAAGTTTGCGAAATATGAAACTAACATGGGCTTGGTTCATAATTAATAACTGAACGCATATTAGGTCACCGCTATATCGTCTAAAAAATCTCAACTTATACGTGTAAATATAAAAAAAATATCACGTTATGCGTGGTGTGAGATTCTCACATGGCTAATTAAAAGCTATAAAATGGTCTTTTTCAGTGTGTGAGATTCTTATGTGATGTATGTATGATCATAGGTATGTGATTAAAAAGGTAACTTTACTTGTATTATTTACCAGTTTTACCGATAGATTTTAAACACAATATGAATGCCAACCTATTATTCATACGAGACACTTTGACTATCATTCCATAGTTGTTTACACCCTCTATAAGCTGGACTAACTTAATGGCATTAACCAGACTATTAAGCGCCTCTTTAGGGAAAAATCATGCAACAGAGCATCCCATCTGCAATGTTTATAAATTTTTTAGGTAAAGCTCCTCAATGGTATAAATATACCATTATTGCATTTTTGATAATTAACCCGCTACTATTTCAATTAAGTCCCTATTTATCTGGTTGGGTATTAGTTATTGAGTTTATTTTTACACTGGCCATGGCACTTAAGTGTTACCCATTGCAGCCGGGAGGGCTGCTTGCTATTGAGGCGCTATTAATTGGCATGACATCAACGGCGCAAGTTGAACATGAGATAGCGCAGAATTTAGATGTACTTTTATTGCTAATTTTTATGGTGGCCGGTATTTACTTCATGAAAGATCTGCTGCTGTATATTTTTACCAAACTAGTGGTCTCTGTGAGAAGTAAAACTGTTTTATCGCTTGCTTTTGCAATGGCTGCGGCGTTTCTATCTGCATTTTTAGATGCATTAACCGTAATGGCCGTGGTGATTGCAGTGGCTATGGGTTTTTACAGTATTTACCATAAGGTAGCCTCAGGAAAAGACTTCATTAGTGAACACGATATTAATGATGATAACCAAGTAAAAGAAGTTAACCGACAAGAGCTTGAAGAATTCCGTGCGTTTTTACGCAATTTACTCATGCATGCTTCCATTGGTACTGCACTAGGTGGCGTATGTACTATGGTTGGTGAACCACAAAATTTAATTATTGCCGAACGAGCTAGTTGGCTCTTTGGTGAATTTTTTTTACGAATGCTACCAGTTACGTTTCCCGTACTTATCGCAGGCTTATTCACTACCTTTATATTAGAAAAAACAAAAACCTTTGGCTACGGCGCTAAATTACCAGAAACAATCCATGCTATTTTAAAAAACCATGCACAAACTCTTGATAAAAAACGCAGCAAACGCGATAGAGTTAACTTAACCATTCAAGCATTAATTGCCATATGGTTAATTACTGGCTTAGCGTTACATTTAGCCACTGTTGGATTAATTGGTTTGTCAGTTATTATTTTAGCCACATCATCGGCTGGTATAATAGAAGAGCACCAACTTGGTAAAGCTTTCGAAGAAGCCCTTCCCTTCACCGCATTGCTTTGTGTGTTTTTTAGTGTGGTTGCAGTAATCATTGATCAGCAACTATTTACTCCTGTCATTACTTGGGTGCTAACATTTGAAGGACAATTACAGTTGGTGATGTTTTTTGTTGCCAACGGATTGCTTTCTATGGTCAGTGACAACGTATTTGTGGGTACAGTGTATATAAATGAAGTAGCGGCAGCACTTAAAGCCGGCCAAATTACCCGTGACCAGTTTGATTTATTAGCGGTTGCTATAAACACTGGCACCAATTTGCCTAGTGTCGCCACACCAAATGGTCAAGCGGCATTTTTATTCTTACTTACATCAACACTGGCACCGGTATTACGCCTATCTTATGGTCGAATGGTATATATGGCTTTACCCTATACATTTGTGCTTACCTGCGTTGGTCTTAGTGCCACTTACCTAGGCTTAAGCGATTTAACCAGTTTATTTTACAAGTTCGAATTAATACAGCACCATATTCCTGTTGCCAATACAGGGCATTAAAATCTTCCCCTTCTTAGAGGAGCTAAAGACTTTAAGCTCCTCACTTTTTCCTTTTACTTGCCCCGTTGTTTATCCTACGTCATAATCTAAGCCCTTATTTAAAGACGGATTTGTTATGAACTGGCTTGCTAATCTTAGTACACAACGTACCCCCTGGTTACTATTTAGTGGAATTGTTTTTCTACTGGAAGTTACTGCCCTTTTCTTTCAATACAACATGGGTTTAGCGCCGTGCATTATGTGTATTTACCAGCGCACCGCGGTATTAGGCCTACTTTTTGCTGGTATGATTGGAGCCAGTAAACCAAACAATCTCGTAGTACGTATTGTTGCTTATACTGTTTGGGGGATTTCAAGTGTATGGGGGTTACTTATTGCTCGTGAGCACATTGAAATGCAAACAACCACAGATCCATTTGCATTTAGCTGTGAATTTGAACCAAATTTTCCAGAATTTATGCCATTACATCACTGGATACCGCAATTTTTTGAAGCAACCGGTGATTGCGGAAACATAGATTGGCAATTTGCAGGTTTAAGTATGCCAGCATGGATGGAAGTTATTTTTGTACTCTTTACCGCCACACTCTTTATATTGGTGGCCAGCCGATTAATTACTAAAAAGTCACTTTAATATGTTTACTTTTTTTTCAAGCCAAGTTGATGAGCTTAAACACTTGAAAGTTCGTCAGCGACAAACTGTTATAGCTATCTCTTTAAGCATGCTATCGCCCAGTGATAGGGTCTTTATACGCATAGTGAAGCTGATGCTGTTGAGCCCATTTTTTTTAATATTCACTTTGTTTGAAGGGTGGTTGCTGGTGCCTTTTTTAATTGTGGCTGGGTTGAGCTACCCGCTACTAACAGCCCCAGTAGATGTTAATTTTGCTAAAAAGCATCTTGGTGCTGCCTTAAAACAGTTTGATCAGGGCGCATAGCGCCCTATTAAGTTAAAATGCCACCTTACCATCGAGTTTGGCTAGCATTTTTTTACCCACCCCTTTTACTTTAGCTAGATCTTCAAGTGATGTGAAATCACCATTAGTTTCTCTATAGTCGAGAATTGCCTGTGCTTTTTTCTTACCAACACCCGGCAACTTAATTAGTTGCTTCAAATCAGCAGTATTAACGTTAACCATGGCTGACTGCATCTGCTCTGATAGCATATCGCTTTGCGCAAAAGTGGTACCCATAGGTAATAAACATAAAGCGGCTGCTAACGAGATTATTTTAATTAATTTCATACTATTTCCTTTTGTGTTCCTACATGAACATTCGTTGATTATTTACACCCAGCACTTTTAAATAACTTTGTGGTTACTAAGTGCTAAAGGTAACAAACACTCCTTGCGACTCCTTTACTGCTACGCGTTATAAAGTGACTTAATAAATAAAGTAGAGTTGGCCTTTATTGTCAACCAAGCTACAGATAAACTAAGGCTAAAGCTTGCAAAACAACGCGCAAGCTTGTACTGTATATAAAAACAGTAATCTAATGATTTAAAATAATCATATTGCCACGTAAGTAAGCAGGAGAAATCATGGCTGTTGTTGTTAAATATGTTGTAGAACGAAACGGAGTCGAGCGCATGACGTTTACTACTAAAAAAGAAGCTGATGCCTATGACAAAATGCTCGATATCGCCGAGTCACTAGAACTAATGCTTGAAAAAGTAGATGTGCCACTAAGTGAACAACAAGTTGAGTCGCTTGCACTTGAGATTGCGAAAAGTAAAGACGACTTTATGGCGGTGCTTAAGGGGACTAAAGAAGTACCCGCAAAAGCTAAAAAAGCAAAATCAGATAACGTTGCCGATATTAAAGATAAAGCAGCGAGCTAATCTAAAAAATAATGGTGCTGCTTATGAGTCGCATCACTAATTAATAAAACTGAATTCGAGCTTCGAATTCAGTTTTATTATGTCTATAAATAATGATAACGACAAGCCAGTTTGCTGCGATTAAATCATTACAGTTTGCCTCTATTAAAAGTCAGTCAATAAAAAATGCCAACCAGTTAAACTGGTTGGCATTTTTTTAAACCAAACCTTTACGTTAGTGAATCAGTTACAATGACGATTCAACTTCATCAAACAGATCAGTAATTTCTTTTTTCGGTTCAGCTGTTACAAGGCTACCTACCACAATAGCAATACTCGCTAAAATGAAGCCTGGGACGATTTCATAGATCACGCTACTTAGGCTATCACCATTAATAGTAATAGGCGCATAAATCCACACAAGCACGGTTAGAGCACCAACAACCATACCACTGATAGCCCCTTTTAAGTTCATGCGCTTCCAGTAAAGGCTAAACAATACCAATGGACCAAATGCAGCACCAAAACCTGCCCATGCGTTGCTCACTAAGTCTAGTATTGAACTATTACGGTCATAGGCTAAATAGATAGCAAATAGCGCAACCAGTATCACGCTAATACGTCCTACTAGTACCAACTCAGTTTGCGAAGCATTACGGTTTAAGTAAATCTTATAAAAGTCTTCAGTTAGAGAGCTTGAACACACCAATAGTTGCGATGAGATAGTACTCATAATTGCAGCTAAAATAGCCGCTAGTAAGAAACCTGCAATTAACGGATGAAAAATTAATTCCGCCAATACTAAGAATATTGTTTCTTTGTCGGCAATTGGCATTTGATTTTCAATCATGTATGCAGCACCGAATAAACCGGTAAATACTGCACCAATGGCAGATAAGGTCATCCAAGACATACCAATACGACGCATAGTTGGCATTTCTTTTACTGAGCGAATAGACATGAAGCGCACAATAATATGCGGCTGACCAAAGTAGCCTAAGCCCCACGCCATTGCAGAAATAATAGCAATAGTAGAACCGCCCGCAAACCAATCAAGCATACTTAAAGAATGAATTTCGCTTGCTTTAGGCGAGCTTAGTAATTGCTGATAATTTGCATTTGCTAAGGTGTCCATAAAGGGTTGATCAAGCATCATGTAAGTGGCAATTGGCACTGCCAACAACGAAATAAACATGATACAGCCTTGCACAAAGTCTGTAAGGCTAACCGCTAAAAAACCACCAAACAGGGTATAGACCACTACCACACCGGTGGTAATGTATAAGCCCATTTCGTAACTCATTTGAAATGAGTTTTCAAACAACTTACCGCCGGCAACAACACCCGATGAAGTGTATAAGGTAAAGAAAACAATAATTACTATTGCAGAGATAACACGTAGGATATTTTTGTTGTCATCAAAACGGTTTGCAAAGAAATCGGGGATAGTAATGGAGTCATTGGCTTTTTCAGTATAAACACGCAGTCTTGGTGCTACTAAAAAGTAGTTTGCCCATGCACCCAATACTAAACCAATTGCAATCCAAACCTTACTCAACCCAAATAAATACATTGCGCCGGGTAAGCCCATTAATAACCAACCACTCATATCTGATGCACCAGCCGATAGGGCAGCAACACTGGGGGCTAAATTACGACCACCTAGCATATACCCTGAAATATCACTGGTAGATTGCTTATATGCGTATAGTCCTATTCCTAGCATTACAATAAAGTACAATGCCAGTGAAATAATCATTCCTGTTTCCAAATTTGCCTCCACTTAAAAAAGTAATAACAGGCTTGTAATCCAAATAATGACTCTTGAAATCTTATAATTAAGACAGTATTGGAATAAAAGCTTTCTATCCAACTATAACACGGTAATTACTAATAACTCCAACTCGCTAATTTAAGTAGATAAAAAACCATCTATTCGCTCACTTTTAAAACAAATAGAATAAAAAACAATGAGTTTAGATTAATAAAAACCACCCAAGCCATGATATTTTATTAATATAATTCATTTTCCCGATGCTATTTTGAATGTTTTCCAATATATTATTACAATGTTAACCAATTTCTACTGTTTCGGAATCTTATATGTATTTTTATGCTGCTCGCCAACCTATTTTAGATCGCAATAAGGAGTTAATTGGCTACGAGCTTTTATTTCGTGATGGAGTAGATAACGTTTTTCCGAACATTGACGGCGACGAAGCAACGTCTCGACTGATTGAGGGCAGCCAGTTTAACTTTGGTCTTGAAGATTTGACCGATAATAAACCTGCTTATATTAACTTTACCCTAGACACCTTACTAAAAGGCTACCCCACGCTATTAAACAAAGACGGGGTAGTGATTGAAATATTAGAAACCGTTCAGCCGGGGAAACGTCTGCTAGCGATAGTTAAAGACTTAAAAGAGAAAGGGTATACACTTGCTCTAGATGACTACGCGCATCAACCGGTATGGCGTCACTTTTATCCGTTTATTGATATCATTAAAGTTGACTTTTTAACCTGTGATATAGAGACCGTTAAAACGATCATCGAGGATTTAAAACCTTACCCACACATTAAATTACTCGCGGAAAAAGTTGAAACCTACGAACTGTACAACCAAGCTTTTGAGCTAGGCTTTGAGTACTTTCAAGGCTTTTTCTTTTCAAAACCAGAGATGGTGCAAAGCAAAGCCTTACCGCCATCGGGCATGGCACTGGCTGAACTACTCTATGAAACATCCAGTGTAGAAATGGATCTTAAAAAGATCACGGATGTATTTGAGCGTGATGTTAACTTATCTTACAAGCTCTTGCGCTATTCAAACTCAGCAGCATTTACCCGCCGCTCTGAAATAAACACTATAAAACAAGCGCTGATTGTATTAGGCGCTGCTGAAATTAAAAAACTTCTTTCTTTATTATTTGCAGCACAAGTATCTGCAGATAAGCCATTAGAGCTTATTAGACTGTCGCTAACACGGGCACGTTTTTGTGAGCTGTTAGCTATTTCACATGGCAAACTTAAAGATACTGGTATGGCATTTTTAACTGGCATGATGTCGCTTATGGATGCGATATTAGATGAAGAGATGGACAGTGTAATGCTTAAATTGCCACTGTCTAATGAGATAAAAACAGCGCTGTTAAACAATGAAGGGCTACTGGCTGAATACTTAAGCTTAGTGACTCTGTATGAGCATGGTGATTGGCAAGCTGCGAACGACAAAGCTCAGCAACTAAACTTAGGTGATGAAGTGCCTGATGCATACCACGAAGCTCTCAACTGGGTTAGTGAGCAAATGCAGGTGATGATTGATAACTAAATGGGTTATTACTAATTAAAAACAAAAACGCCAGCATTTGCTGGCGTTTTTACTTTTATTAAAGGCTTTCTAAGAAATCTTCATCAAAATCTTCAGGCTCTTCTTTTATTGGCGGGTTACCATCAAAGAGCTCGTATAATTGACGCTGAAAATAAATGTCTTTAATAAACAAGTACGGGTCTAACGAATCATTTAATAACCCTTCCTGAGCCATTAATGACGCACGTGCTTCAACTGCTTTTAGTGCAAACACTAAAATAGTTTGTGGTGTAGTCAGTGCTATTTCAGGCAGTACAACATTATCAACCACATCACCGGTTAAGTTACGCGCGGTAGATGGCCCCATTGCTGGGATCATTAAATAAGCACCATCACCCACTCCCCACACACCTAACGTTTGGCCAAAGTCTTCGCTAGTTACTTCAAGTCCCAGCGAACTAGCTACATCAAATATGCCAAATACACCCACAGTTGAATTCACCAAAAAACGTGCAAAATTAATTCCAGCACTGCTTGGTTTTCCTTGCAGACCAGCATTTATAATATCAACGGGTGCGGTAATATTATCGGTAAAATGCACAATACTACGACGAACAGGCTGCGGTGTAACAGTGATGTAACCCACTGCTGCTGGCCTTAAAATATAAGTATCGAGTACGTCCATATTAAAGTCATAAATAGGTCTATTTACACTTTGTAAGGGATCGCGCTCATCATATTTACTCTCGGGCACTTGAGCACAGCCCGATAAGGTGAGTAAACATAATAAAAGTAAGCCTTGTTTTAACATCTCAAATCCTTAAGGTATTAATGTATCAATGTTCAGTTGCACTTGTTGCACATCTTTACGAAGCAGTACTTCAGAGTGGCCTTCAAGCTCACCGGCGCTTGGCATCACTGAATCATCATTAGAGATACGCGCAGAAATAACAATTTCACTGGCACTGGATAAATTTAGCCCCGCCATCATGGCGTTCGAATCGCTCAGCTCAACCGTGATTGGAAAGCTATAGTCTGTTAGTTTAACAACGGCTAAAGGCATGGGTGAACCTTCAGAAGCTTTAGCAAACACAAACAAAATACCGTTACTGGGCTGTTTGTCTGCAAGTTGCTCGTCAATCTTAACCGTGACCTGAATACCCTGAACAACGTGCTGTTCATGACTGTTTAACTCACTTTGCTGAGCTATTTGGCCATCAATTTCACTGATGCGCTCAGAAATCATAGCATAACGCGTATCTGACTCGTCCATACTGGCAAGAAGTACTTCAAATGCAGCTTTTGCCTGTATCCAATCTTTTCTCTCAAAGGCAATCAGCGCAAGTAACGAAATCGCATCGAGGTTATTTGGTTGTGCTTGTAGTACTTTAGAAAGCATACCCGCTGCGCGAGTCATATTCTCATCACTGCCCTCAAGTAATAATACCTGCGAGTAGCTCACCAAGGCTTGCATATTATCAGGGTTCATTGACAATGCTTTATCAAATGACTGTTTTGCCATGTCAAACTCATTAAGCATTATAGCCACACGCCCTAACAGCATCCAAGCAACTTCATCGTCACCGCTTTGGCTTAACTTCGTACGCAATGCCAATGCAAACGCTTGCAGTTCATTTTTAGTTAACGGCTCACCTTTTTGCATTACAGCGCGTTGGCCATAATCGGCCAAGTTGTCCATTGCATCATGCCAAGCCGCTATTTGTTGCTGGCTGCCGGTCATTGCATAAAATATACCCGCTAACGCAATTAAAAACGCCGCCCCTGTTAAAGCAAATATACGATTGTCACCACGACTATTGAGTGACTTCTCTGGTGATAATTCATTTAGCAAACGGCGTTTTAGCTCAACAATTGCCTCGCTGTGGTTTTGCGAGTCTATGCGTTGGTTGTCTAAATCAGCCTGTAGTTCAACTAAACGCTGCTCATAAATGCTGATAAGCTCAGCATTAGCGTTATGAGTAATGGTTACTACGCGCTCTTTTTTTAAAAAAGGCACAATAATAAACAGCAATGCAATGAGTGTGAGTAAAGCAAAAGACGCCCACATTAAAATCATTTAACTTTGCTCCTGACGTTTATTTTGTTTAATCAACTTATTGAGCATCACTTCATCAGTGTCACTCCACGTTTGTTTTACCGACGCTTTACGCTGGCGAATAACAATAAAGCCAAAGCCTATTATTACAATGAGTACTGGCAACACCCACAGAATTAACGTAGCCGGCGTTACTGGTGGATCGTAATGAACAAAGTAGCCATAGCGGTCAATCATATAATCAATAACTTCGTCTTTGCTTTTACCATCTTTTACTAACGCCAATACGCGATCGCGTAAGTCTTTTGCAACTACGGCATCTGAATCAGCAATATTTTGGTTTTGACATTTGGGACAACGTAATTCTTTAGTTAGCTCTTCAAAACGAACCGCTTGCTCGTTGCTATCAAATTGATAACGGTCTTGTTGAGCAAACGCAGTTAAACTAATAAATAAGCTAAGGGTTAATAAAAACAATCTCATGGCTGCAGCTCCTGCATAAGAGGCGCAAATTTAGCGCGCCAAACTCGAGGGTTTATATCACCGGTGTGGTGTAACAAAATAGTGCCATTTTTATCAACTAAAAATGTTTCTGGTGCTCCAGACACACCCAAATCTAACGCCAAAGAGCGCTCTAAATCTAAAATATTAAATTGATAAGGGTTACCTGCGCGCGCAAGCATATTACTCACATCGTCACGCAGTGCTTGCATATCAAACGGGCCATCAAAATCAGCATCGTAGCTTTGTACATAATACAAGCCGATAATTTTAATGCCTTGCTCGCGAAGCTTAGTTAAATAATCAAGCTCAGATAGACACGTTGGGCACCATGTACCCCACACGTTTAATAAATACACGTCACCTTTTAATTGCTCATCAGTCCAACGTTTGTCATCTTGCATTAAATCAGGCAAGTTGAATGCTGGTAAGGTTTGACCAATGCGCCCCGTTTGTATTTCCCGAGGGTTAGCAAACAACCCTTGATATAAAAACACACAAATAAAGATAAAAATTAGTAAAGGTACAACTGCCATCAATTTACGCTTCATAATGCCCCCTCTAATTCATCTTTGCGAGGTGTAGCGCGATAACGCTTATCAAATAAAATTACAAAACCAGCGAGTGAGATCAGAACACCACCAATCCACATCCAACGCACAAACGGCTTGTGGTAAATACGTAATGACCAAGCCCCCTCACTTAGTTGCTCACCAAGCGCGAGGTATAAATCACGAGTAAAACCAGCATCTATTGCGGCTTCAGTCATAAATTGCATACCAATGTCGTATCGGCGTTTTTCTGCATATAAACGCGTTACAGTGTCATTTTCTTTTAATACCGTTACCACGCCAGCATGACCACTGTAGTTTGCACCACGAATTGTCTTTACGCCTTCAAAACGATATTGATACTGATTAAGCTGTACACTATCACCTGGCTTCATGGCTACATCGCGCTCAACTGAATACGCTGAGGTAAGGGTAATACCGGCAATAACAAAAGCTAAACCAACATGACCAAGCACCATAGCCCAGTAACTTAAACCTAAGCGTTTGATGCCGACTTTAAGTGAGCCATGAACAGCGGCTTTGGTGTAAAGGTCAATAAATGTGGCTATAAATATCCATACACCCAATGTAGTCGCTAACAGAGTGAGTGGCGTAACCACTTCATAACTGCTAAACAGCCAAGCACAGGTAATAACAACGCTGGCTAGTGCGCCAACAAATAGTTTGTTTTGTAAAAATGCCCATTTATTTTGCTTCCAGCGCAAAAATGGTCCTATGCCCATTAAAATCGCAAATGGCACCAGTAGAATTGCAAACATTTTATTAAAGAAAGGTTCGCCAATAGAAATACTACCTAAGCCCATTTCTTTGTGCACCATAGGTAATAAAGTACCTAATAGTACAATTAAGGTGGCAACCACTAAGAAAATGTTATTTAGCCAAAGTGCTACTTCACGAGAGACAAACTTATAACGTCCTTCACTTTTAACTTGTGAAACACGCAAGCCGTAAAGCGCTAAGCCGCCGCCAACAACAATAGCTAAGAAAGCAAGAATAAATAGCCCACGATCCGGATCGGTTGCAAAGGCGTGCACCGAAACAATAATCCCTGAACGAACAATAAAAGTGCCCAGTAAACTTAATGAAAAAGCAGCAATTGCTAATAATACGGTCCATGATTTAAATACACCGCGCTTTTCAGTCACACTTAAAGAGTGTAATAAAGCCGTTGCCACTAACCATGGCATCAGTGATGCGTTCTCAACTGGATCCCAGAACCACCAGCCGCCCCAGCCAAGTTCTGCATAAGCCCACCAACTACCAATGGTAATACCTAAGGTTAAAAAGCCCCATGCAGTCATCGTCCATGGGCGTGACCACTTAGCCCAGGTATTATCGAGCTTACCGGTTAATAGCGCGGCAATAGCAAAGGAAAAAGCCACAGAAAGACCCACATACCCCATGTAAAGTAATGGTGGATGAATGATCATACCTGGGTCTTGTAATAATGGGTTTAAATCTCGCCCTTCAACTGGGAAATAGGGCAATAAACGCTCAAACGGACTTGACAGCAATAAGGTGTACATCATAAAGCCGACACCTAAAAAGCCAAGCACACCTAATACACGAGCACGAAGCACCCAAGGAAGTGACTTTGAACGCACCGCGACCAGAGCTGTCCACCCGGCTTGCATAAGTAACCACAGTAAAATAGCGCCTTCATGACCACCCCATGTAGAGGTGATTTTATAATACCAAGGTAAGGTGCTACTTGAATGATAAGCAACGTAAGACACGGTAAAATCATCGGTTAGGCTGGCATAAATAAGAACAGCGAACGACAAAGCAACAAATGCAAACTGACCAACCGCTAATGATGGCGCTGCGCGCATCAATCGAAGATTACCTGTGTGTGCTCCCCAAAGTGGGAAAATACACAACAGCACACTGAGCACCATGGCCAATGTTAAAGAAAAATAACCAATTTCTGGGATCATATCAGCTCCCACTATCTAAGTTATATTTTGGCTTTTCGTGCTTAATGCCTTTTACTGCCTCAGCAACTTCTGCCGGCATATATTCTTCATCATGCTTGGCCAACACTTCAAATGCTTCAATCACGTTAGGCTCAACTAACACACCTTGCGCAACAATCCCTTGTCCTTCACGAAACAAATCAGGCAAAATACCTTGATAGCGTACCGTTACCAATGGCCCCGTATCAATCAGCTTAAAGCTTACTTTTAAGCTTTGTTCATTTCTGATCACAGAGCCTGGCACTACCATGCCGCCAATTCTCAGCTTTTGGCCTACAAACGGCTTTTCTTTATTGGGACCTTTACCATCAATTAATTCGCTGGGGGTGTAAAACAAATTAATATTTTCTTGTAAGGCGTACAACACTAAACCTATTGATCCACCAATACCAAAGAGTACGGCGATAATAACCAAAAGGCGTTTTTTACGTCTAGGGTTCACGAGGTTTGCTCCTGCTTAGAATTTTTAATTCGAGTTTCACGTGCAATTTGTTGCTCAACCGACGCTAAAATTTGTTTTTTGTCGCGTAACGAGCTAAATAAAATACCTAATAGAATCAATGCACATGTACCAAAAGAAAGCCATACATAAAAACCATAGCCTCCCATTGCAATAAAATCTGAAAACGAGTCAAACTGCATAATTACCCCTTAGTTAACAACTGTCGCACCCATGGGCGGTGCTTTTCACGGTGTAAAATTTCATTTTTAAGACGAATTAAAGTCACCGTACCGACAAACGCGGCAAAGGCTAAAATATTAATCATTAATGGCCAAAACATACTAGGGTCAACCGCATCGCGATTAAACTTAGTGATACTCGCCCCTTGGTGCAGGGTATTCCACCACTCCACCGAAAAGTGAATAATAGGTAGGTTGATCACCCCTACAATAGCTAAAATAGACGCGGCGCGACCTGCTGACTTTTTATCTTCAAAGGCATGGTACAAAGACAACACCCCTAAGTATAAAAATAATAAAATAAGCTCAGAAGTCAGTCGTGCATCCCATACCCACCAAGCGCCCCACATAGGTTTACCCCATGCAGCACCGGTAATTAAAGCTATTGCAGTCATACACGCGCCAACAGGCGCGATTGCAATTACCGCAAGCTCGGCATTACGTAGTTGCCATACCAAGGCAACAATGGCTGCAATCGCCATTGATGAATAGGCGCCCATAGATAAAATAGCGGAGGGCACGTGAATAAAAATAATACGGTAACTGTCTTTTTGTTGGTAATCGGCAGGGGCAAAACCTAATCCCCAAACCCAACCAACAATCATACTAACGACCGTTACTACTGCAAAATATGGCAGTAGAGTATTGCATAACTGATATGCTCGCTCTGCTTTCGCATACGGATGTAACCACTTCCACATATTAACTTACACTCACTTTTAATGCTGATGATATGGCAATTGGCGCACTGATAATCGCAACGACTAACATGGCACCAAGGATTGCAAGCTGACCACTGTAATCCAGCGACATAGTGCTGGTATCAATAGCGGAAGTTGCAAAAATTAAAACCGGAATATACAAAGGCAGCACTAGTAAGCTCATTAAAATGCCGCCTTTTTGTAATCCCACAGTCAAACCCGCTCCTATTGCGCCAATAAAGCTCAATAAGGGAGTTCCTAGTAATAGCGTTAATAACGTAGCCATTAAGGCCGTCGTTTCTAAATTTAATAACAAAGCAAATAAGGGGGTCATTAGTACCAGCGGTAAGCCAGTGATCACCCAATGTGCCGCTACTTTAGCTAACACGGTTAATGATAAAGGATACGAAGAAGCAATTAGTTGCTCCAAAGAGCCATCGTTATAGTCGTCTCTAAATAGCTTATCGAGTCCAAGCATGGTTGATAATAAAGCCGCAACCCAGATAATGCCCGGCGCCATTCTTGATAACAACCCAGGCTCAGGCCCTATCGCTAATGGAAACAACGAGATAACAATTAAAAGAAATAAGATGGGATTGACTATTTCAGCACGCTGACGAAAAGCGAGCTTAACGTCTTTACTAAATACCGCGACAAATAACTGCCAATATGAGTGCTGTCGTGTCATTAGTGGCGGTACTCCAAAGTCAAGGTTTGTAAGTCACTAAAATGGGTGGTTAGGTCTTGATGTGTTGTTAACAAAATGGCGCCCCCCTTTGATAAATGCTCAGTAAAACGTTGCTGTAAAAAGGCAACGCCACTTTTATCGAGCGCAGTAAAAGGTTCGTCTAAAATCCACAACTTAGCTTCAGATAACCATAATCTGACCAAAGCTACTCGTCTTTGTTGACCCGCCGATAAGGTTCTAACAGGCACATCTTCCAGCCCTACCAAACCTAGCTTACTTAATAAAGAGTATAAGTCAGGGGTGTCAACGTAACCATTAATAGCCAACCAATGTGTTACATTTTCAAGTGCACTGAGTTGTACGTTCACACCAGTTTTATGGCCTATATATAATAAGTCTCTGGCGTATTCGTCATAATATTTTTTGATAGATTGATTAAGGTATAAAATATCACCTTCATCTGGCAGCGAAAAACCGGCAACAATGCGCAATAACGATGTTTTACCTGCCCCATTAGGACCAGCTAACTGCATGATTTGACCGCTTTTAAGGCTAAAATTAAGTTCATCAAACAAACAACGCTCTTGCTTGATACAAGTAACGGACTTAATGTGTAACAAGATGACGATTCTCTCTGCCAAAAATTAGCGGTAAGTCTACCATAATGATAGGGTAATACGAATATTGCTTTAGAATCGATTTACTTAAAATAAAGAAAACTTGATATAAAATAATGAATACACCAACGCACATTACATTGACTAACCCACAGGTTAGTAATCAAACAAGCAATTCAGGTCAACCTGTGTTACCGACATTGCCTGAAGAAGTGCTGGCGGCTAAAAACATTCAGTTTTCTAAAGAGTCAGTAACCTTAGATGTGTTTATGAATAAGCATTGGCAAACAATTCGGCTCACTGTTAATGATGCACCGACAAATGTTGAAAAAATAGCAAGCGCTAACATACAGCTAAGTGCAGATGGTAAAAGCTTAACCATTATTCCTAACAACAGTACCTTATCAATTAAACAACCAGAACAGTTACAGCGGTTTTTAAACTTTATAAACACTCAAAGTGATATTCAAAACAACCCGCTATCGATACAAGTTACTTTAAAGCCAACGCCAAAACTGGTGATTGAAAAATTTAATGCCAGCATCGCCATTAATAAACAAATAGCGCAATTACTAGCACAAGAACCCTTATTAAAAGGCATAATTGAGACTGATGGCAAAGGTACACGGCTAAATATCATTAATCGTTTTGCTGACATTGTACATTCTCAACCTTTAAGCCAAGCAAAACTAACACAATTAGTTGCTAACAATTTAGGTCATGCTCAGCTTCATGCTACGCCCAAATTTGCGGTGTTAAATCCAAATACCGCAACAGGCTCGTTAAATATTAACTTAAGTCATCAACAATTATCTGAGCTACCCATAACCCCGACTAAGGTAACTATTACCAGCCAAGCAGATAAACTATTAATTAAAACCGCTTATCAAAATATAACCGTGGAGCTTAAAAACTCATTTAGTAAACCATTTAATGAAATGCTTTCACAGCAACCACAAATTGCTAACGATTCGCAAAAAATTAAACCTCACCCACTTAGTACCGTTAATAGTCCAATTCAATCATGGCTAAAAAGCAGTTTTGCTGATTTTAAAACGCGTATTTTAGATGCGGTAAAACATTTTGAAAGCAAGCCATTTACCACGGTATTAAACGCATCTCAAAAACCAAGCACTGTTGTTAATGAACAGCAAAAATGGCTCGCGCCAACGCAAAAAATAGACATAACGCAATTAAAAAGTCCTTTGAGCACAGCCCCCCCTTTAGTGCAACTTACCCAGCAGATAAAAGCCAGTATCTCCTTATGGCAACAGCGAGCGTCGACAACACATACAGACTCACATCCTGTTGTTACCCAGCTAGCACAAACAACTAATAGCACCTTAGCAGCCGTTAATCATTTACAGCCACTGGAAAAGCTATTATTGGCAACCGTTTTAAAACAAAGTGCAGCCGCTCCAATAGAGCAAAAAGAAGCTAACAAACACATTTTAAGCAGTCAACTGAACACCATTGTAGCTAAGATGACTGATCAGGGTACTGATTTAAACCGCTTGGTTAATCAGGCTTTTAACCGAATGTTGTCAGAAAGTAATTTACACCCAACCACCATACAACGTGAAATACTCAGCACTATAAAGCCGACACAACTGCCCAATGACACCTTGCAAAGCTCGTTTAATCGAGGTGTAGAACAACTTTCATTAAGTATTTTAGCTGCACCAATTATTAATCATAATCCAACAGCGATTAGCATCAATAATCAAAGCGGTTTAGAAGCCCTGCTTCAGGTTTTATTACCCACCTTTAAAGTAGGTAATAGTGCCAATAAGTTATTAGAGCAGTTGCAGCAACCACAAGTGCAAGCATTAGCAGGCGAATTAACACAAATCAAAAGCACCTTAAGCCAAGTACAAGCACCCGTTTTGAGCCAGCAGCCTGACACTAACTCCTTGGTGCAATTTTTATTACCCATGAAACTGCCCCCTGAAGCGGCACAAACAGAAATATCGTTAGGGCAATATAAAAAGCCAAACAACGGTAAATTAGCGGATAAAAACGTGTGGTTTGTAAGGTTGAATTTTGATTATGCAGAACTAGGTAAACTGCAAATAACCGCAGAGCTGATGGACAAAGCACTCGATTGTCAGTTATTAGCGTCCACTCAAGCTGTAAGCGCGTTGGCTCATCCACACCTTGATAATTTACGCTCAAAATTGGCAAAACAGGGCTTGCAAGTGGGCGACCTAAACTTAAAACGAGCAGATGACAGCCATCAAGCATTTTACCAATCCCATGCCATTATAAATATTAAGGTTTAGTCATGACGGATTCATTTAAAAGCAATTCAGCAATTGGATTACTCTACGAGGCAGGCAATTCACCCACCGTTAGCGCTAAAGGATTTGGCGAGCTGGCAGATGAAATTATTGCCCTAGCTAAAGATAAAGGAATTCTAATCCATCAAGATGAAGCACTTGCAAATACACTCTCGAAATTAGAGCTCGGCGAAGAAATCCCTAAAGAGCTTTACTTTGTTATTGCTGAGCTGATTGCTTTTTCATATGTGGTAAGAGGAAAATTTCCGCCCGGATGGCAAGACTTTCAAGGAAAGCTCAATATAAAAGCATAATCCACCGTGATAAAAACAAAAAAGGCGCTAAGCGCCTTTTTGTTTATGTAAAGAAAATAACAGCTCTGCTTCAGCGCGGGGTAATTCACATTCGCGAATAACCTCATCTAAATCAGCACCTAACTCAACCATTTTTACTGCACGAGAGTAAATTTTAGCATCTGGATCATCGTATTTTTGAGCAGCTTGTTGCTGTATAAGCTCTTGGTTTTGTTGTTCTACCTCAAGCACTCGTTTACCAATACTTAGTAACCCAGTTCGTAACTCAGAGACTTCGCTACGTAAAATATCAATCTGCTCTGATGAATCTTTAAATTGCTGTAATTGTGCGTCAAGCTCATTCGCATACCGCTTTTTAAACATCACAATTAACAGCAACGAGAATAGCCCAAAGACTAAACCCGCAATTGCAATACCAAGTAATAACATAATTTTATGTAGAGAAGCTTATATATCGCTTAACTCATCCCATTCGTCATCACTAAGTAATTTATTTAAATCAACCAAAATAAGTAACTCATTATCGCGGTTACACACACCTTGAATAAATTTAGCACTTTCTTCAGTACCTACGTTTGGTGCGCTATCAATTTCAGAGCTGCGTAAATACACAACCTCAGATACGCTATCAGCTAAAATACCAATCACTTGTTCTTCAGCTTCAATAATCAAAATACGTGAGTTATCGGTCGCTTCAATATCAGGTAAACCAAAACGAGAGCGAGTATCAATAACGGTAACAACATTACCACGTAGGTTAATAATACCAATCACATACGAAGGTGCACCTGGTACAGGAGCAATTTCGGTGTAACGCAGTATTTCTTGCACTTGCATTACATTCACGCCATAAGTTTCATCTTCTAGCTTAAACGTAACCCACTGTAAAATTTCATCATTATTATCTGCATTTTTCTTGGCTGACAGTAATTTATCTTCACTCATGCTCTTACCTCGTAATGGTCATTACTTGTGACGGCTATCTAAGCCTTTCTCTAATAGTGCATTTAAATTATTAACATCTATTAAAGCACACATTTTTTCTTTAATTACTCCAGCAAGCCATGGGCGCTTACTGTTATTTGTACGCCATTTTACATCTTCTTTACTCAATGTAATGTTATTTATTAGTTTTTCTGCTAATAAACCCCACTGGCTATCACCTAAAGTGATTAGATATTGATAGTTTAAAGACGCTTCTAACTGCTCATCGTACTTTTCAGGCATAACCCAGCGCGCAGTATCAACAACATTGAGCTTTTCTTCTCGGTTGATCATTACACCTTTAAACCACTTAGGTTTGCCAAATAAATGATTCACTTCGCCAAGCTCATGAATGCCGCCTAACGCTTTTAACGGTACTGCTAAAGTGAGCCCTGCCACCTCGAAGAATAGTGCCTGGAATTCACCATCGAAGTACTCAGCCTCACTTTCAAGTGCTACATCATGCCTAGGTTCAAGCTGTTGCGCTTGATGGGATTCTATTTCTACACTCGTTACCTGTTCATTAAGTTTTTCAACTTTAACAACGGGCTCAACTACAGGCTCAACCTGCAGTGATTGCTCTTTTTGCTCTTCTTCATAGGCAACCTGCTGAAGAAGCTTAGCAACAGGCTCAAGGTCTTTCGTTGGTTCGTCATCAGATAATAACGCCCCTAAATACTGAGTGACTACTTTTTCATTAGCAAATAATTGCTTACTCATTTATTAACCTTGTTTTATTAAATATTCAAGCAATGCTTTGTAAGCATAGACTCCACGCGCATTAGGGCAAAAATCAATAGGCACCTTTTGCGCTAAACTCGCATCTCTAAATTTAGTATCGACAGGAATAACACCTGGCCACACTTTTTCTTTGTACGTATCTTGTAATGTTTTATAGGCCTCAAGTGATGCTTTGGTGCGCTTATCATACATAGTTGGAATTATAGTATATTCATAGCTTTTCGCTTGCGAGGTTTGCATTAACTCCATAGTACGCATCATTCTATCAAGCCCCTTAAGCGCTAAGAACTCAGTTTGTACTGGCACCAATACTCTTTCACAGGCTGCAAGCGCATTGACCATCAGCACCCCTAAAACGGGCGGACAATCTAAAATTGCATAATCGTAATACTCGCTAATTTTAGCCAATGTTTTCTTTAAAATCAGGCCCATTCCCGTTTTATTACCCATACTACGGTCAAGTGTAGCAATTGCCATAGTGGCTGGTAAAATATCAAGGTTTTCTATGGTTGAGGGGCATAATGCTTGCAATATTTCTTCGCTTTTCATGCTTGAGCCGCGAGTGAAAATATCGTAAACACTGACCTCTAAATCTTCTGAATCAATGCCAAAGTAATAAGTTAATGATGCATGCGGGTCGGTATCAATCAGTAAAACACGCTTACCTTGAAGCGCAAGGATCCCAGCAAGGCTAACCGCGGTGGTGGTTTTGCCTACCCCTCCTTTTTGATTGGCTACAGTCCAGATTTTCACATTACATCCTAATTACTGTTCATTACGCGTGGTAACACGAATGCCACCATGCTCTAAGCGAATTATTTTTATTGTATCGTCTTGGGCAGGTAGCTCAATTTCTGGCTGCCTTTGCTCTGATACTGAAATTGACGACTCCGTTTGTTCATCAGAGGGCTCTGGTGCTAAAGCATATTTAGAAAGTGCAATCACAACTTTACGGTTTTCAGCACGCCCAGCTTCGGTATCATTATCGGCAAAAGGTGAATATTGGCCATACCCTTCTATTGCCATACGTGCAGATTGAATACCTAAGCGCTCTAGCTCAACTAATATTGAGGTTGCACGCGCCACTGATAACTCCCAATTAGAGCGAAATATTTCATTTCGTATGGTTTCGTTATCTGTATACCCGCGTACTCTTATATAGTTATCGACTGATGCGATGATTGCTTCAATCTTTTTTACAATCTCTTTGGCTCTGTTATGTGCAACAGCGCTGCCACTGGCAAATAATAACCCAGAATTAAGCTCAATAACCAACCAGTCTTGACTAAGTTCTAGGCTTGCCTCACCACTGCGTATCTCATCAATAAGTGACGATTGTAATTTAGCCAATAAACTATCGAGTGGCTTACCTAACTGACGTTGGCTGATATTGCTATTATCACTTTGACCATCGAGCAACACAGGCCCTTGTTCTTGTTTTTGAATACTTTCGCCATATAAAACCTCAACTTCAGGAGTCACTCTTTCAAGCAACAAAGCATCGCCGTTTACCCCTTTACCTTGCTGAGAAAATTGTTTCGCTGACTTATCAAAAACATGCTCAAGAGAGTAAGATAAAACTTGTATATTGTCTTCTTTGTTTATTGCAATGGCATACAATACAACAAAAAATGCAAACATAATGGTCATGTAATCTGCATAAGAGACTAGCCAACGCTCAGTATGTTGGCTTTTGGCGTTTTGATGACGTAAGCGACGGCGTAACATAACCGCTAATGGCCCTGTAAAAGAGGACGTTCGACACGGTAAGCTTCAAGCTTTAATTCAATATTAATAGGACTCTCACCTTGGCTAATGGCAATAACGCCTTCAGCTAGCATTTCATGGTAAAGCATTTTTTGCTCAACCCGTTGCTTTAATTTATTGGCCATCGGCAAAAACAGTAAATTAGCTAAACCTACGCCATATATAGTAGCGATAAATGCAGTGGCAATACCCGTTCCTAGTTGCTCAGGATCGTTAATAAATGACATCGCTTGAATAAGTCCAAGCACTGCACCTAAAATACCGATAGTTGGACTGTAACCCCCCATCGCTTCATATACACGACTAGCTTCAAGCAGTCGTTCTCGTTCAAGTAATAAATCTATTTCTAGGGTATCACGTAGCTTTTGGTCAGAGCTGCCATCAACTAATAAACTCAGTCCTTTAGCGGCATAAGGATCAGTGTGAGTAAGCGCTTCGTTTTCTAGGGATAAATAACCCTCTTGGCGGGCTTTATGCGACCAGCGCTTTACTTGCTCAATCGCATCTTCAATATCATGGTCATCGGTGACAAAAACCCAATGAGTAATACTGAGCATTTTCTTAAATGTATTGGCTGATGTTTGTAACATCACGGCCCCCAATGTGCCACCTAATACAATAATTAGCGCAGGCCCATTAAACAGCGCAGATACCACACCTCCTTCTAAAGAATAACCGATTGCAATAGCGCCTAGTGCAACCAATAATCCTAAAACAGAAAGCTTATCCACAGCCAACCTCTCTTTTAAGGCGCACCGCTACATCATGAAGACCTAAGCTTTCATTTGCTAATCCAGCACTGGCTACTGCTTGGGGCATACCATATACAACACAACTTTTTTCATCTTGAGCCCATATTGTAGCGCCAGATTGTTTAAGCATGCGAGCACCATCACGACCATCCGCCCCCATACCAGTCAAAATAATGGCAAGGACATCGCCTTGATACGCTTTTGCTGCACTGGCAAAGGTAATATCAACACTAGGCTTATAGCTTACTCGTTCATTTTTATCTTCAAATACGCGTAATGTTCTGTTTGAACCCCGCCCTTCTACCATCATTTGCTGTCCACCCGGCGCTAAATAAGCACAACCAGGTTGGAGTCTATCGCCTTGTTGCGCTTCTTTTACTTTAATTTTACACAAGCTATCTAATCGGGTTGCAAACGCAGGTGTAAATGCCGCAGGCATATGCTGTATGAGGAGTATTGGGTGTGGAAAATTAGCAGGCAACTGAGTCAAAATAGTTTGCAGTGCAACCGGTCCACCTGTTGATGTGCCAATAGCAACTAATTGATACTGCTTACCACTGGCACGCGCAGATGCACTACTACTGGTTGGTGTAGGAGCTGTATTATTAAAGCTGCGATCAGGTTGAACAATTGGCTTTTTAGCGAGATTAGAAAAGCGATCAGACGTGCTTGGAGCAGGCTTACTTATACTAGGAGATGCTGGCGCTCTTGTGATTCTACCAATGCGCTGGCGACCTATTTCCTTAACCTTATCTTGTAATAACTTAATTGCGTCGTCGTTATTACGGGCAATATCTTCAAACTTTTTCGGTAAAAAGTCCATCGCTCCGGCATCAAGTGCATCTAAGGTGGCAGATGCCCCAGCACGTGTTAACGATGAGAACATTAAAATAGGAGTGGGGTTACTCGCCATGATCTCTTTAACTGCGCTAATGCCATCAAGCACTGGCATTTCAACATCCATGGTGATCACATCGGGTCGTAACTGAGCTGTTTTATCGACCGCTTCTCGACCATTAACAGCGAAACCTATAACCTCAATGCCGCTGTCTTGTTCAAGAATTTCACTCACCCTGCGGCGAAAAAAGCTTGAATCATCAACTACTAAAACTTTAACAGCCATTTCGCTCTCTTATTCAATGAATGGGTAGGCATAACATTTATGCCTACTTTTTATTATCCAGCGTAATGCTTTAGCATACTCGGCACATCTAATATCAGTGCAATACCACCATCAGAGGTGATTGTTGCACCTGCCATACCTGGCGTTCCTTGAAGTAATGCATCTAAAGGCTTAATCACCACTTCTTCTTGACCAATGAGCGAGTCAACAACGAATCCCACTTTTTGAGTTCCTATTTGCACAATCACCACATGGCCTTGTGCTTTTCGTTGTCCTCTATCAGCGCCTTTAATGAGCCAGTGTTCAAGATAGAACAGCGGTATCGACTTTTTACGAACAATAATCGTTAACTGGCCATCAACCACATTAGTTTTTGTTAAATCTAAGTGGAATATTTCACTTACACCCGCTAGCGGCAAGGCAAACGTTTGCTCTCCCACCACCACCATTAAGGTAGGCAATATCGCAAGTGTTAGTGGGACTTTAATTTCTAAAGTAGTCCCTACGCCCATTTCTGATTTTATGTTAACCGAGCCATTGAGCTGAGTGATTTTTGTTTTAACCACATCCATGCCAACACCACGGCCAGAAATATCTGAGATCTCTTCTTTAGTTGAAAACCCAGGTGCAAAAATAAGGTTATAAGCTTCAGTATCTGAAAGACGACTCGCTTGGTCGTGATCAAGCACGCCTTTACTAATCGCAATCTTTTTAAGCTTTTCAGCATCCATACCTGCACCATCATCTTCAATGGTAAGTAAGATATGATCGCCCTGTTGCGAAGCTGATAAAGTCACCGTACCTGTTCTTGGTTTGCCTGATGCTTCACGAACATCTGGCATTTCAATACCGTGATCTACTGAGTTACGAACTAAATGCACCAATGGGTCTGCTAATGCTTCGACTAAATTTTTATCTAAATCGGTGTCTTCACCAACAAGTAATAAATTAATATCTTTTTTAAGTGTTCGTGCTAAGTCACGTACCACACGAGGAAAACGGCCAAATACTTTTTTAATTGGCTGCATTCGTGTTTGCATTACTGCACCTTGGATATCAGCAGTCACAACATCTAAGTTAGAAATAGCTTTACCCATGGCCTCGCTATCAGAGTTAGTCGCCAAACTCACCAAACGATTTCGCACAAGTACCAGTTCACCTACCATGTTCATTATTTGGTCTAAGCGTTTGGTATCAACACGTACTGTTGTTTCTGCCGGTGGTGGCGCTGCTTTTTTAGGCGGTGCAGCTTTAGCTGCTTGTGCTGCTGGAGCAGGCTTAGCTGGCTCTGGTTTAGGCTGTGGTTTTGCTGCAGCAACAGGCGCTGGTTTGTTAGCGGCTACGGGTTCAGATTTACTTTCAGGAGCCGGTGTTTCTATCGACTTAGGTGCACCTTTGCCGTGTAACTCATCTAGCAGAGCTTCAAACTCATCATCACTTATTTCATCATCGCTCGCTCTTGAATCATTATTTTGCGAGGCTGTAGGAGCTGATGGTGCTTGCTGTGGTGTGCTTGGGGCGTTTTGAGTTACTTCACCAAAACTACCGACACCATGAAGCTCATCTAATAAGCTATCAAATTCATCATCTGTAATATCGCCACTGACATCACTGTCACTTGATGAGGATTGTTTTTCTTGCGGGGCTTGCCCTTTTCCATGAAGTTCATCAAGTAGACTTTCAAATTCATCTTCAGTGATCTCATCAATCTGAGAATCTGTACTACTAGTATCTGGGCCGCTAAATAATTCATCAAAAGCAAACGGATCTTCTTCCGCATCATTGCTTGGCTGCTCAACTACAGGTTCAGGTTCTACCGAGGGAGTTTCAACAGGAGCTATGTCTTCAACTGCAGAATCGCCGGCGAGTTCTTCTGCCGTTGGTGGTTGTCCAAGCTTGTGAAGTACTGCAAGTAACTCTGGATCTGCAGGCTCTGGCTGGTCACGATTTTTAATTGTGGCAAACATTTCATTAATGGTATCAAGTGCTTGTAAAATCACATCCATTAATTCAGAGTTAACTGTTCTTACACCTTGGCGCAATAAATCAAACACGTTTTCAGCACCATGACATGCATCAACAAGCTCTGTCATTGCCAAAAATCCGGCACCACCCTTAACGGTATGGAAGCCACGGAATATTGCGTTTAGTAGTTCAGTATCATCTGGGTTGTTTTCCAGTTCTACTAACTGTTCAGATAAAAGCTCAAGGATTTCTCCGGCCTCTACTAAAAAGTCTTGTAAAATATCTTCATCGACTTCAAAGCTCATGCAGTACTCTCCTATTAGAAGCCCAAACTTGATAATAGATCATCAACTTCATCTTGATCAGATACAACATCATTACGCGATTCTTTATCAATAATAGGCCCTTCTGGACCTGCTAGTGTTTGTGCAACAATGGAATCTTCTGTTTCTTCTGGTTGTTCAGTTGGTTGTACTTGCTCAACCTCACCTTGCGCCGCAAATGCAGTTAACAAGTGGATTAAGCTCTCTTCAACTTCACGCACAAGTTCAATAACACGACGAATAACCTGACCAGTTAAATCTTGATAGTCTTGAGCCATCAATACATTGGTCATCAACATTTGTAACTCATCCGTTTTATGATGAGAGCTGTTCATAAACTTATCAATGCTATGGCAAAGTGACTTAAACTCACCAAGCTCAATTTCACGGTTCATTAACCGATCCCATGTTGGCTTGATATCAGCTATTTCGTCAGCAATTTCTTGCGCTAAAGGTAAGCTTGCTTCAACCGCATCCATCGTTTTGTTGGCTGCGTTTTCTGTCATTTCCATAACATAGTTGAGGCGTTTTTTAGCATCAGGGATGGCATCAGTGGTAATGTCTGTTAATCGCGTATCTAATTCAAAGCTTTTTAAAGCTTCATGTAATTGACGCGTTAACTTACCCACCTCAGCAAATAACTGTGATTGCTCTTGTGAAGCTGTTTCTAAAATTAATTGATTCGCTTTATCTTGCTCACCATTTTCTAAAAAAGCCACTAATTGGCGAGCTTGTTCTAAAGTAATCTGAGGCGCAGCAGGTGCTGACATAAGCCTCTCCCTCTCATTAACCTAAGCGTTCGAACACTTTTTCTAATTTAGTCTTCAATGTACCTGCAGTAAATGGTTTAACAATATAACCATTAACACCTGCTTGGGCCGCAGCAATTATTTGTTCTTTTTTAGCTTCTGCCGTTACCATTAAAACAGGGATATGCTTTAATTTTTCATCAGCTCGAATTGCCCTTAAAAGATCAATACCTTGCATGCCTGGCATATTCCAATCTGTTACCACAAAATCAAACACTTGATTTTGCAACATAGGTAAAGCAGTTGACCCGTCATCTGCTTCTTGAACATTGGTAAAACCTAAATCGCGCAACAGGTTTTTAATAATACGTCTCATCGTCGAAAAATCATCAACAACAAGAATTTTAATGTTTTTATCCAAAACATCCTCCAGTGAGGCCTGAACCTTTATTTACTTACTTCTAGTTTATCCAGTCATTGATCTTTGCTTTAAGCTTAATCATCGCCTGACCATGTATCTGACTTACACGCGACTCACTAACATCGAGTATATGCCCAATTTCTTTTAAATTCATTTCATCGTTATAGTACAAAGAAAGCACCATTGCATCTTTTTCCGGTAACGACTTTATCGCGTTGAGTAAAGACTCATTAAACCGTTCATTTTTAACATTATTGAAAGGTTTGTCTAGTGCTAAATCTTGACCATGAGGTGTAATCACATCATCGTCAATACCAAGGTCTTCAATACCTAAAACTTTACTTACGTTTACATCGTTTAAAATATGATGGTACTCATTTAACGAAATTTCAAGTTTTTCAGCAACTTCAATATCTTTGGGTTCACGGTTTAAACTGCTTTCAAGGGCAACTATTGTCTCTGCTACCAAGCGACTTTTTCTGTGAACTGAACGTGGAACCCAATCACCTCGGCGCATTTCATCTATCATTGCACCACGAATGCGAATACCCGCAAAGGTTTCAAAACTTGCGCCCTTGCTTGCGTCAAAGTTTTTAGAAGCTTCTATTAAGCCAATCATACCTGATTGGATCAAATCATCTAGTTGCACACTGGCCGGTAAACGAGCAATTAAATGGCACGCCACTTTTTTGACTAATGAGGCATGCTTTTCAACAATCATATTTAAATTCTGTGTTGACTGATATCCCATAGCTCTATTCACCGGTATTGTCATTGTTAGTTACTAACTAACTTCTCAATGAAAAACTCTAAGTGACCCGAGGCTTGACTAGGTGTTGGCCACTTAGCAATTTTTGTCGCCAGTGTTTTAAAAGCAATCGCAGCAGGAGACCCTGGAAAAACTTCAACTATCACTTTTTGGCGACGCGTTGATTTGCGCATATTCTCATCATAAGGAACCGTTGCAACCAGCTCCATTGATATATCTAAAAATCGGTCGGTTACTTTTGAAAGTTTAGCAAATAATTCTTGCCCTTCACGTAAGCTACGCACCATATTGGCAACAATTTTAAATTTGTAAACACCGTGCTCACGGCTCAGCACTTTTATTAACGCATAGGCATCAGTAATTGAGGTTGGTTCGTCACAGACCACCACAACCACATCCTGTGCGGCGCGAGAAAAACTCAATACCATGTCAGAAATACCCGCAGCGGTATCTACAATTAAAATATCAAAATCGGTGTTAAGCTCACTAAATGCACGTATCAGTCCCGCGTGCTCTGAAGGTGATAACTCAACCATACTTTGCGAACCCGATGTTGCTGGCACTATTTTAATGCCTGCAGGGCCTTCAACTAAAATATCTTCGAGTTCACACTCACCTGATAAAACATGAGATAAATTACGCTCAACGCGTAATCCAAGCATAACATCACAATTGGCTAATCCTAAATCAGCATCTAATACCAGCACACGCTTGCCTTGTTGGCCTAACGCGATTGCCGTGTTAAGGGATACGTTTGTTTTACCCACTCCACCTTTGCCGCCGGTGACAGCGATAACTTTTACGCCGTTATTATTATTGTTGCTCATTTTGCGAAGGCCGCTTGCTTGATCTAAAACTGTGTTAATCATACATCTCTACTGTGCTCGACGCCACTGATTGGTGTCGTGATTGTTGTGCTTTTATTCTTTTTAAATACAATTGCTCAGCTTTTTTTACTAGTTTTTCGGCATTTGCCACTCTAATATCTTCTGGTACTCGCTGACCATTAGTAAGATACCCTATTGGGAGGCGGTTTTGAATCGCAATACTAATAATTTCACCTAAACTCAATGACTCATCTAGCTTAGTAAAAATACACCCACTGAGCTGTACCTTTTTAAAGTGCCTTACGGTTTCTTGTAATACATTAATTTGTGCTGTTGCACTTAATACTAAATAACTACGTATATCCACACGCTGATTACGCATTAAGGTATTAAGTTGCTCAGTTAAACGTAAATCTCGCTGACTCATTCCTGCTGTATCAATTAAGACTAGACGTTTATTTCGTAAATGGTATAAAACTTCTGCTAATTCATTTGCATCTTTGACTTGTTTTACGCCACAGCCAATAATTCGACCATAAGTTGCTAGCTGCTCATAGGCACCAATACGGTAGGTATCAGTCGTAATAAGCGCAACTTTATCAGCACCGTACTTTTGCGCACCTAATGCTGCCAATTTTGCAACAGTGGTGGTTTTGCCCACCCCTGTTGGGCCTACTAATGCATAAACACCACCTTGGCGAAGTATTTCATTGTTAGTGGTTTGCATTTGATCTTCAACCATATTCAATAAGGCTTTCCAACCTTGTTGGCGAGATACATCGTCGGGTACAAAGCATGCCATCTGCTCAGCAACGTCTTTATCTATTCCCATACCCACTAAACGGTCAATCATGCAGGCACGGGTTGGATCACGACGTGCCATATCTTGTTGCATTAAACCTGATACTTGATGTTCTAGTAATTGACGAATTGCGTTCATTTCTTCGCGCATGGTGGTTATATCACTCGACTCGTTTTGCATCGTTTGCTGACGCGATACACTCGGTGAGTCTAAATCGTCAAAGCCACTGTCTAAATCATCAAAACCTAAGCTATCAGCTTGGGTGCGAGGACGTGCTGGCGCACTTTGTTCACGTTCAAACATATTTTTAGGTCGAGATTGAACAGCTTCTTGTTCTTGGTAATGACCAGAGGTGTCAATTCCAGATTGTGAAAACATCGACGCAAGCTCTGCTGAACGAGGACGGGGAGATTGACGTTCTAATAAAGCTTGTAAACTGTCTGCGACCTTTGCTTGTGGCTTAGGTTGAGCGCGTTGAGGTTCTGGTTTTACAAAATTATGTGAACTCTCAGTATGCGCAAATGAAGCTCTTGCAGCTGGTTGGCTTTGAGGCTGCTCTGGCGCTTTTGTCGCGGCTTTGTCGTAATCAACAGCAGCAACAATTTCAACGCCATTAGCTAGTTTCTTATTTGACATAATAACCGCATCAACACCAAGCTCTTCTTTTACTTCTTTTAGTGCGGTGCGCATGTCTTTAGCAAAAAAACGTTTAATTTTCATAATTCAAACCCCTTTAAAATCTTATTGTTGGCCTACAGAGCTGACAATCTTGATCTGTCTTTCATCTGGTATCTCTTGATAAGACATCACTCTCAATCCTGGAATGGTGTATTTAACAAATCGAGATAACACAGTGCGCAACATTCCTGACGTTAGCAATATTGAAGGTTCACCGGCCATTTCTTGATTTTGATGCGCTTCATTCAATGATGTTTGAAGTCTATCAGCAAGTCCTGGTTCTATTCCGGCACCTTCATCACCTGCATTTTGAAGTGACTGATGCAACATCTGTTCCAACTCAGGCGCCAAGGTTATGACAGGGATTTCAGAAGACATACCAACAGCATCTTGAACGATTAATCTACGCAACGATATTCTGACTGCAGCCGTTAATACATCAGGGTCTTGGCTACGAGGGCCATATTCAACAAGGGTTTGAACAATTGAGCGCATATCACGTATTGCTACCCCTTCATTTAACAAGTTTTGTAGCACTTTAACGATAGTGGTTAGCGGTAATACCTCAGGTACTAGCCCTTCAACTAAGCGAGGATGGCTCTTACCTAACATATCTAATAAGTTTTGCACTTCTTCATGGCCGAGTAATAAAGCGGCACTATTAGTCAGTAACTGACTAATATGAGTGGCTACAACAGTTGCTGAATCAACTACGGTATAACCTAAAGATTGCGCTTCATCTTTTTGATCTGGTTTTATCCATACCGCATCTAAACCAAATGCAGGGTCTTTGGTTTCAATGCCTTTTAGCGGACCAAATACTTGGCCTGGGTTAATTGCCAGTTCATCACCGTGTTTAAGCTCTCCTTCACCACTTGATACGCCCATCATAGTGATGCGGTATGCATTTGGGTCGAGCTCTAGATTATCGCGTATATGCACAGGCGGCACTAAAAAGCCCAGCTCTTGAGATAGTTTTTTACGCACCCCTTTAATGCGGTTTAATAGCTCACCACCTTGTGACTGATCAACCAGAGGAATTAAGCGATAACCTACTTCTAAGCCAATAACATCAACTTGTTGTACATCATCCCAGCCCAGTTCTTTTTGCTCTTGTTTAGCTGCAATCCCAGTACCTGAAGCTGCATTTTCAGCTTCTTCGGCTTCAGCAGCCGCTAATTTAAGTTTATTTTGTTGGGTGTAGTATGCAAGGTAGCCTAAAAGTGCTCCTAAGCTTAAAAATGCAAGGTGTGGCATACCGGGTACTAAGCCCATAGTAATGAGGATACCAGAGGCAATAAATAACGATTTTTCGTTACCTAGCTGCTGCTTAAACTGATCGCCCATGTTGTGCGATTCATTTTGACGCGTTACAACAATTGCAGTACCAATTGAAAGCAGTAATGAAGGTAATTGCGCTACTAAGCCATCACCAATGGTTAATAGTGTGTACACTTCCATGGCACGGGAAAAGCTCAAATCATGCTGGATCATGCCAACAAATAAGCCACCTACGATATTGATCACTAAAATGACGATACCCGCGATAGCATCGCCCTTTACAAATTTACTAGCACCATCCATAGAGCCATAAAAGTCAGCTTCACGGGTTACTTCTTCACGGCGCTCTCTGGCTTGCTCAGCGCTAATAAAACCAGCATTCATATCCGCATCAATCGCCATTTGCTTACCCGGCATAGCATCAAGGGTAAAGCGCGCTGACACTTCAGAGATACGCCCTGCACCTTTGGTGATTACCACAAAGTTGATGATGATCAGAATTAAAAATACCACTAAACCAACAGCGTAGTTACCACCAATCACCACCGAGCCAAATGCTTCAATTACCTTACCTGCAGCATCCCCACCATTATGACCCTCAAGCAGTACTACCCGGGTACTGGCTACGTTAAGTGCTAAACGCATAATCGTGGCGATTAACAACACCGCTGGAAACATGCCAAACTCAAGCGGTTTCATGGTGTATACCGTAACTAGTAATACAACTAACGCAAGCGCGATATTAAACGAAAATAATATATCAAGCAGAAATGGAGGCAGTGGTAAAATAACCATTCCTAGCGCAGCTAACACTAAAAGCGGTGTACCAACGCCCTTTGCATATTCTTTTTTATCTTTATTAAGTTGTTGTAATACCGCTTTAAATTCCATAACTCTACAATTTCAAAAAATTGACACTACGCTGAAATTGCAATAACTATTCCAAGTTAGTTGGTTAGCGGTTAATACTTGAATTCATCGGGGATTGGCAGCTTTTTATTAAGTGCGACAGGGCGTTTTCCACGGCCTTTTTTAAACCGTTTAAGTTGAAATACATAGGCAAGTACTTGGGCAACTGCAGTAAAGAGCTGATCGGGAATTTGCTCCCCTACTTCAGCGGTATGATAAAGCGCTCGCGTTAAAGTAGGCGACTCAACAATGGGCACTTCATTACCCAAAGCAATTTTACGAATTTGCATAGCAAGCTCGTCAACGCCTTTGGCTAGTACAATGGGGGCGCCTGCTCGCTCTGTGTCGTATTTTAAAGCGACTGAGTAATGAGTAGGGTTGGTAACAATAACATCGGCGTCTGGCACATCCTGCATCATTCTCTTTTGCGACATTTGACGTTGAGTTTGCCTGATACGCGCTTTGATTTGCGGATCACCCTCGGAGTTTTTATACTCGTCTTTTACTTCTTGCAGGGTCATTTTAAGCTGTTTGTTATGGCTATAACTTTGAAAAGGCGCATCAATAGCCGCAATAATAATTAAGGTGCAAGATAACCCTAAAAACATCCACGCTAATATTTCCAAAGCATGCACGATATTGCCCGGCGCGCTTTCTATACTCAAATGTAATATTTCATCAAAATAAACATTAATTAAAAAGATAGCGAAGGTTGCCACTAAGCCAAACTTTAATAGTGACTTTAGTAATTCAATAGCCGCTTGCGGACCAAACATCCGAGTAAAACCTTTCATTGGCGACATTTTACTGGCTTTGGGGGCGGCTGCCTGCCAGCTAAAATTAAAGCCGCCAAGCATGGTGTTACCAATAAACGCAGCTAGTACAATAATAAGTACAAACATCGACATAGGAAATAACAGTACGTCAGCCACCTCTCCCCACACCGCAAACATTTTTGTGGTGTCGTAGGTTTCATTGCGATTAAGGCTCAGCATTCTGCCCATAATACGGTACAAGCCTTTGCCAATTTCAGGGCCGTACATTAATAAAGAAATAGCAGAAAAAATAAGTACAAACATAGTACCTAACTCTTTAGAGCGCGCTATTTGGCCTTTCTTTTTGGCATCATCAACTTTTTTGGGCGTGGGTTCTTCGGTTTTTTCTTGTCCTGAATCTTCAGCCATTACACTCTCCTAAGGGGAACAACCAACTAGAGTACACATCAGCTCAACCATTTTTAGCCATTGGAACTCAAACTGAGTGATAAAGTTACCGAGGGTAGCCCAAATAATAACGAGCCCTGCCACTAAGGTAAACGGAAAGCCTATAGAGAAGATATTTAACTGCGGGGCAGCTCGGGTCATGATGCCAAATGACATATTAATTACAAGCATGGCCGTTAATGGCGCTAACGAAAGCACTAGTGCGGTAGTAAACATCCAACCACCCCATGTCACTATGTCCCAATAATGATCAACCGCCCACCAATTACCATCAATTGGCAATACCTGAAAACTATGCACCACCATTTGAATCATCATTAAGTGGCCATTAAATACAAAAAATAACAAGGTAGCTAAAATGAGGTAGAACTGCCCTACAGCAGGCACACTCATTCCATTTGAGGGGTCAACAACAGACGCAAAACCTAAACCGGTTTGCATAGCAAGGATTTGCCCTGCTAATACAAACGTATTGAGCAGTAGTGTGGATGCAAAACCAATCGCAACGCCAATCAGCATTTGTTGTAGCACCACTAAAATCATTTCAAAAGAAAATAAATTAGTAAACGTAGCAGGAGGTAAAACAGGCACTACTAAAAATGTGACTACCACAGCTAAGCCCATTTTAATTCGAGAGGGTACATTTTTGGCGCCAATACCCGCCATGATCATGATCATTGAGCTTATGCGGACCAAAGGCAGTAAAAAATCACTTAGCCATTGAATAACAACGGAAAATGGAAACTCCATCGTTAACCTGCAATTTCGGGGATAAGAAGTACTAAGCGATTAAAAAAGTCCATCAGCTCTTGAGTAAACCAATGTCCACCCACAATTAATGCACCAATGGTAATTAATAAACGCGGTAAAAAGCTCAGTGTTTGTTCGTTAATTGAGGTTGCCGCCTGAAATACTGCCACTACTAAGCCAATAATTAAACCAGGGACCACAATGGCAGACACCAGCTTAATCACTAAAAACAGGGCTCCACTTAAAATATCAACAAATACTTCAGGTTCCATGGGCGACTCCTAGTGTGATTGGTTCAATTTATAAAGCACTGCTATGTGCCTAAACCAAAGCTTTTAGCGAGCGTACCCATCACCAAGCTCCAACCATCAACCAATACAAACAACATAATCTTAAACGGTAGCGATACAATCATGGGGGATAGCATCATCATACCCATGGCCATCAACACCGATGCAACTACCAAATCGACAATCAAAAAGGGGATGAAGAACATAAACCCAATAATAAAGGCCGTTTGTAGCTCACTGGTTACAAACGCTGGAATAAGAACAATCATTGGCGTTGCTTCAGGTGAATCAAGCTGATCGTACCCAGCTATTTTTGCAAAGGTTTCTAAATCTTTTAGTCGTACTTGAGAAAGCATAAAGGCTTTCATTGGCTCTTTGGCTAAATCGAGTGCCTCTAGTGATGTTACCTGCTCACTTAAGTACGGTTCGATTGCACGTTCGTTTATTTGCTCATAAATAGGCGCCATAATAAAAATACTTAAAAACAGCGACATACCTAATAAAACTTGATTCGAAGGGGTTTGCTGTAAGCCAATCGCTTGGCGCAAAATAGCCAATACAACAATAATTCGAGTGAACGAGGTCATCATGATAATGGCCGCTGGAATAAAGCTCATTGCCGTCATGATCGCTAATACTTGAAGCGTCACTGAGTAATCTTGTGTGCCGTCAGCATTAGTGGTTATGGTTAGCGCATCAATTCCTTCTGCATTAACACCAGGAATGAACACGATGGCAAGAATGATAAGCAGCCATTTGGTCATAATATTAATTCTTTTTATTTTGATTAAGTTGCGGATTCAACATTTTGCCAAAACGCTTCGCTAATTCTGGTAACTCTTTTTCCGTTAAAGGAGTTTCTAGCTTATGTAAATAATTAATGCTGTGCGGGGTCACCCCTAATAGGTGCTGAGCGTTATCTATTTCAACAACCATTAATCGCTCGCGTGATCCTAGAGGAAGACTACGGATCACTTTAAACTCATCGTTGTTGGTTAAATTTGGATTGAGCTTTTTAACAAAAAAAGCCAACACTAAAATTAACACCACTACCACACCTAACGACATCACCATTGAAATAATGTCTGTGGTGGGTGTTGCAGCATCGGTAGCTGCAAACACTGAATTGCTTAAACCAAGTAATGCTATCATCGTAATTTTTTGATCCGTTCAACCTGACTAATTACATCTGTTAAGCGAATACCAAACTTATCGTTCACCACAACCACTTCACCATGTGCTATCAATGTACCATTAACTAATACATCAAGCGGCTCACCAGCAACCCTATCAAGCTCAACAACTGAGCCTTGGTTAAGTTGTAGTAAATTACGAATATTAATTTTAGAACGCCCTACTTCCATCGAAATAGTTACGGGAATATCTAAAATAGTGTCGAGTTTACGTTTTTCTTCACCGCTGAGCTCATGTTTTGAATCATCCAGCTCATCAAGTTCGGTTACTTTAACCTCTGCACTATCATCAGTTCCCTCAGCCTCAGCAAGTGCTGCTGCCCATTCGTCCATTGTATCTTGATCATCGCTCATACTTTTAACCTTTTAATCAATTACCAGTCTAAGTCTACACCGTTTGAAAGGTGTAAATCATCTTCTAGTTCTGCTAATTCTGCATCTGAATCAATTTTTTTGCCGCCTTTGGTAAAGACATGCAGCTCAGATTTAACTGAATCAGGGCGTTTAATTTTTTCACTAATTTGTAGCGCAACGTTATCGCGTGAACGACCCATTTTAGCTCTAAATGTAGGTAACTCTTCCACAAACACAGTAATATGCTCTGGCATTTCAACAGGAATAATATCCCCAGCCTTAAGCTCCATAATTTGTTTTAAGCTTAAATCAACTTCAAGTAGCTGAGTCGATAAGTCGACTTCTACATCCATTATTTCGTCACGAAGCGCCTTACTCCAACGTAAATCAGTATCTTCAGTATCAGACTGAACACCTGCATCCAGTAGCTCTCGAATAGGTTCGAGCATTGAATACGGCAGCGCAATATGAAAGTCACCACCACCGCCGTCAAGTTCAATGTGAAAAGAGCTTATAACCACCACTTCGGTTGGACTAACAATGTTAGCCATGGCGGGGTTCACCTCAGAATCAAGATACTCGAACGACACATCCATCACCGGTGCCCATGCTTCTTTGTAATCTTCAAAGATTATTTTTAGTAGCATTTGCACGATTCGGCGTTCTGTTGGGGTAAATTCACGCCCTTCAATTTTGGCATGATAGCGGCCATCGCCACCAAAGAAGTTGTCTACCAATATAAAGACTAAGCGCGCCTCCATAGTAATTAGGCCGGTGCCTTTTAGTGGACGAAAACGCACCATGTTCAAACTAGTTGGTACAAATAAGGTGTGAATATACTCACCAAACTTGATCATTTGCACGCCGTTAATTGACACCTCTGCGGTGCGGCGCATCATGTTAAATAAGCTAATTCGCATATGACGCGCAAATCGCTCATTAACAATTTCAAGTGTCGGCATGCGACCACGTACGATACGATCTTGCGAAGAGAAGTCATACTGTAGTGTACTTCCCTCACCATCTTCACCGTCGTGTATATCTTCCTCTTGGACCTCATCAACACCATGTAATAGCGCATCAATTTCGTCTTGGGATAATAAATCGCTCACACTGGCCCCTTATTGCATCACAAAGCCGGTAAACAGTACCCGCTCAATTACTTTACTTCCTTCCACATCCATCATTGCAGCTTGCACTTTATCAAGTGCAGTAAAGCGCACTGTTTCTTTGCCCACACTAGTGCTAAGTTCATCTGCGGTGGTCATTGAGAATACACTCAATAGCGTGCCTTCAATCAGTGGAATGTGTTTTTTAGCTATTTCTTCATTGCCATCCCCGCGCACCAGTAATTGCACTTTAATTTGTACAATTCTATCGCGACTCGCCCCTGGGACATTAAATATAAAAGGTCTTGGCATAGCAACATATAGCGCACTGCCTGCCGTTGCTGAGGAGCTTGATGGTGCAGCAGCTACTTCCCCACTAGCAGCATCATCTGTTAGAGTTTCTATGGGTTCATCAGTACCCGATAGTAAAAAGTAACCAGCTACACCGCCAACAATAACTAATACAGCGGCTATAATTATAATGAGTTTGCTTTTATTTTTACTGACTTCTTCTATTTCTAAATTAGTATCTTCAGCCATTGTATTTCCTTTATTCGCAAAGGTATTTGCTTGTTTTAACTATTATAATAGCAGGACTTAGGCATAGTAATCTATTGATGATGACGTTTGTTGTCCAGAACTATGTGTTTGCTTATCTGGTTGCTCACTATTTGTCTCATCTGAAGAGCGATTATTAGCCATTTGACCTTGTGCCTGACCTTCTTGTTGCTCATTTTGTTCTGCCGATGAATCGCCATAAGAAATACTGCTTTCACCTAGCTCTAAACCCTGCTGCATTAATAATTCTCTAAGCCTAGGTAGCGACTGCTCCAATGCTTCTTTGGCTTGCTGATTTTGCACTACAAAGTTTATTTGTGCTTGCTCTGCATCACTTCGAATACGAATCTGCATACTGCCCATTTCTGGCGGGTCTAAACGAATTTCAGCTTCTTTATTATTAATACTTAACATTGAGCTAACGCGCTCTTGTAGCATTTTTGCGGCATCACTTTTAATAATATTTAATGCCTGTAAGGTAGCAGGATCAATGCTTACCTGTTTAGCTTGTGCAGTACTTTGCAACTGCCCGGCCTGTAAACTTTGCGCTTCAATAATAGCTTGCTCGTAGCCTAAATTATCGTATTTAGCGAGCGTATTAAGCGACGATTTATCAAATATATTAATGATTTGAGAAAAAACCTGTGCAGCACGCGGTGGCATTTGTTCTGCGTTAGTGGCACGCATACTCTCTTTTTGTAACGCATCGAGCTGCTTAGCAAGCTCCTCAGGTGTTTCGGCTACCGATTTTGAACCCTCTGGTTTTAGCTCAGGTTTTACATTAGCTGATTCAGTACCTTGTTGTGTTTTAGGTGTAACAACTGGTGTCAAAGTATTATTGGCAAACAATGGCTTATCTTTGGCACTAAACAAAGTATCTGCGTTAATAGCAGTTTCTAAATCACTGATAACCCCTTTTAAAGAGGTAAGTTCTTTAGTAGAAAGAGACTCGCTTTTAATGTATCCCCGCAATTGATTGAGCAATGCCTGTTTCTCTGGGGTAGTTAGCGTACTTATTTGTGCATTAATGACCTGCTGAGGAGTCTGCGGCTTCTCACTTTCGCTAACATACTTACTGAGTAACTGCTTTAAATCCGCTATATTGTCTTTATTAATGGGCTTACTGATAGCATCAAGCTCAGTGGCTAGTTCATCTTGTTGAGCAGGCGTTAAGTTTGCTAAAAGTTTATCTGCTTTAATTGCATTATCATCTTTTGATAACAGCGCCAAAACAGACGCATCTATCGATGCTTTCGTGCCGGTAGTATCAGTCGGCTTTTCTGATGGTTTGGCCACCGCTAGATCATTTGTAACAGCCTCATATTGTCCAGCTGTCGCTATCGATTTAGTACCGAGCTGTGAAGACTCCACTGCAGCTTTGCTCGCTGATTCAACACCTACAACATTTTGTGTTTGTGAAATGGCAGCGTCATCAACAATTTCATCACTTGGCAAATTAATAACAATAGGTGCAAGCTTATCTTCAGGCTTGATGTTTATTTTGACACCGTCTTTATCTATTAACTGTGCGCCGCCATGAGGAGGATTTTTTACTGAGGTATCGATTACCTGTGCCGCATTAATTTGCGCCAGCATATCTTCACCGCTCAAAGGCTTATCTTCGTTAGTTTGCTCTTTTAAGTCGGATGGTTCATCTGATGATTGTTTTTGTGGCGCTTTGGCTTGCGCCCCTTGTGTTTCAGAAGCTTGACTAGCAAGGGCTAATTGATCAAAAAAGCCAGCATCATTACTGCTATCTAGCTTTGCTTTATCACTGTCTTTTTTGACTAAGTATGAGTCTTGCTCAGATACCGCCAACATTGAAATATCATTCATCGCCATAAATCACCTAATAAAAGCGGCAACAGCCCACCGCACAATCCTAACAAACATTGCTCTTATAGAATCTAAGCAATTAACATGCCTACCTTATAGCGCTTTATTCCTTTGATAAAACTGATTTGACGAAAACTCGTCTAGCATTTTTTGTTCATTCTTAGCCACCAGCATGTCCGCTTTTAGCTGTTGCTTTTCAATTAGCTTAGCAACCGCTTTGGCTTTAACTTGTTGTTTTAACCATAACGTTTTACGCTGACTTACTACTTGTTTTGCGGTATTAACGGTACTCGCTTGTTGACGAGTAGCCTCTTCAATCTTGGCTATGAATGCGTGATACTGGCTAAATCCGGCACTTGATAAGCCCGATTGACCTTTAATATGCAGTTGCTGTGTATATTCCAGTCGAAAGTCATTTAAGCCTTGCAGCTTTTGCTGATTTAGCTGCAAGTTTTGATTGGCTTGCAAATAGCTCATCCGCAAAGTTTCTTCTTTTTCATTTTCAAGCTTAAGCAACAAATGCAGTTTATTTTTTGCCATTATGCTTGTCCTAATAATTGAGCGAGCCCTTGTAGGCCATCATCATAGCTGATCACGTCGCGCATACCTTGTTGTAAAAATGCGTTTACTCTTGGCATCATGTTTATTGCCTGATCGAGCATTTGGTCACTGCCTTTTTGATAAGCACCCAAGGTGATCATGTCTTTGTTCTGTTGATACATAGAATATACCTGTTTAAGTACTCGAGCTTGTTGCATATGTGGCTCTGAAACCACTTGTGGCATTACTCGAGAAATAGACTTTTCTATGTCAATGGCAGGGTAATGACCACTGTCAGCTAAATCACGCGATAAAACAATATGCCCATCAAGTATGGCACGTGCGGCATCAGCAATTGGGTCTTGCATATCATCACCTTCACTCAGTACAGTAAAAAAGGCAGTAATAGAGCCTTGCCCTTCTCCGCCATTACCGGCACGTTCCACTAATGCGGGTAATTTAGCAAATACTGAAGGCGGATAACCTTTGGTTGCAGGAGGTTCACCTACAGCTAGTGCTATTTCACGCTGCGCCATGGCATAACGCGTTACCGAGTCAAGCAGTAACAAAACGTTTAACCCTTGATCTCTAAAATACTCTGCAATGGTGACTGCGCTCTCACAGCCTTTTAATCGCATTAATGGTGAAGCATCAGCGGGCGCGGCAACAACAACTGAACGTTTACGTCCTTCAACACCTAGTATTTCTTCAATAAATTCTTTAACTTCTCGGCCACGCTCACCGACTAAACCCACTACAATCACATCGGCTTCACTGCCTCGAGTCATCATGCCCAATAGTACTGATTTACCCACACCGGAGCCTGCAAATAAACCCATACGCTGGCCTTGGCCTACCGTAATTACTGAGTTGATAGCCCGTACCCCCACATCCATAGGTTTACTAATGGGGCGCCTTGCCAGTGGGTTTATTGCGTTTTGAGCGAATTTAAGTGTGTGTTCTGCGTTTATTTTCCCCAGCCCATCTAAAGGGCGCCCTAAACCGTCGACAACCCGGCCAAGTAGACTCATACCAACAGGTAAACCAGTATCATTAACTTGAGGAATAACTCGGGCACCAGGCAGCACACCTGAGATATGATCATTAGGCATTAAATATAAGGTTTGATCGTTAAAACCAACAATCTCGGCGTCAACAAAGCCATTCATGGTTTCAATTTTACATTGGCTGCCTACTGGAGCTCTCAGGCCTTTGGCTTCAAGTGTTAAACCAACCACACGGGTTAAAACGCCCGCAACTGCAGGTGCTGGGGTTTTAATATGTCGTTGGTATTTAGATAAGCGTTCGCTTAATGAAGTATCGCTCACAGACATTGCACGCCAATAAAAAGTTAGATACCACTGTTATGCAAAAAACTATCCAATGTTTCTTTGACACGGGTTTTCAAGGTCATATCTAAAGACGATAGTGTCGTCTTCACTTCACAACCGCCACGCTCCAATGTGGGTTCTGGAATTAACTGCCAATGATTATCTTCAATAGCTTGCTCACCATAACTGGTTTTTATTAGTGATAGGTCTTCTGGGTGAAGATGAATTTTAACTTTCTGTTGTTCTGCATTCAGTGCATCAATACTTTTTTTCAAGGTATGTAAAATAATATCAGGCGAGGTTTTTATCTCTTGATAAATGATTGCTTCACTGAGCATAGTCGCTAACTGTACTAACTGCTTTTCTGCTTGTTCATCCACCTTTTTAAGTGGATCGGATAAACTATCTAATAGGCTACGTAAGTGAGTTAACTGCTCATCCATTAAAGGCTTAACATCTTCTTGGCCTTGGGTTTTCCCCAGCTCAACACCTTCTTTGTAACCCGCTTCTTTCCCCTCGGTTACGCCCTTATCAAAGCCATCTATATAGCCTTGCTCGTGTCCTTGCTTAAGGCCTTCCTCGTACGCGTCTTGGCGAATGCGCTCAAGCTCCACCATAGTAAGAGAAGGAAGCTCTTGCTCTTCTGGTTCTTCAGCTTGCTCTTTGGCCATTTCTTTATGGTAAAGCTCTGCCAATGGCGTGCCATAAGCGGTCGAGCGATTGCCAAAACTTCGCTCATCTGGCGCAACGTCAGGAATTGGCCAATTTTTTAATAGCTCATCAGCTTCATCAGCGTGTAACGGGCGACCCTTAGAGTTACTCATAGATTACAAGAACTCCTCACCACCGCCACCACCAAGCATAATTTCACCTGAATCTGATAGACGACGTGCTGTTGACAGTATTTCTTTTTGCGCTGCCTCTACTTCGCTAATACGCACTGGCGCCATAGCCTCTAAGTCATCAGCAAGCATTTCAGCGGCACGTTTAGACATGTTACCCAAGATCTTCTCTTTAAGCGCTTCGTCAGTACCTTTAATGGCTTTCATCAGTACATCTTGCGGCACTTCGCGTAAAATTGCTTGGATGCCTCTGTCTTCTACATCCATTAAGTTTTCGAAAACAAACATTAAGTCTTGAATTTGTTGTGACATTTCTTCGTCATGCTCACGGATAGAATCCATTAACTGCCCTTCAACATTGGTATCGAGGTAGTTCATAATATCTGCAGCCGCTTTTAAGCCACCCATCTTCGCAGCTTGTGCACCTGCTTGACCAGCAAATTGTTTTTCCATAATTTCGTTTAATTCTTGTAAAGCTGCTGGTTGTACTTCTTCTAAATTGGCAATACGCATGGTTAAATCTAGGCGCACTTTTTCAGGAAATTGCGCTAAAATTTCAGCTGATTGTTCCGGCTCTAAATAAGAAAGCACAATTGTTTGAATTTGCGGATGCTCATTACGAATAATGTTAGCTACCTGCTTTGAGTCCATCCATTTTAATGAATCAAGCCCTTTAGCGCCTGAGCCCATAACAATTTGGTCTATTAAGCTGGCGGCTTTATCTTCACCTAATGCAGCAGTAAGTGCTTTTTTGATAAAATCTTCAGACTGAAAACCTATCGTACTAAAGCTCTGAATTTGTTCAATAAACAAATTATGAACTGCGCTAATTTTAGCTTGCGACAAATCATCGATTGCCGCCATAGCCATACCTACCTTTTGCACTTGTTTTGGCTCTAAGTGTTTAAGGATTTGCGCTGCATCTTCTTCAGATAAGCTCAGTAATAATATCGCCGCTTTATCTACACCATCGAGCTTATCAACATCAAACGCCGGTGGTAGTTGTTTTTGTTCTTGATCAGTCATCTTCTGTTAACCACGCTTTCACTACTTGTGATGATAGTTCTGGTTCATTGGCTACAAGGGCACGAACCGCTTTCAATAAGTCTTCGTCGCCATGTAAGTCTGGTAAGCGTAGTGTACCATCGCTTGAGAAGCCAACTGAAGCAGAATCAAAGTCATTATTTAGCATATCTAATGTGCTGTCACCAAGGTCAACACCTGAACTAAGAGAGTCTTCATCATATTCTTCAAGTGTATTATCTGGGTAAATTAAGCGTTTAAGCATAGGTTTAACAACAGCTAATATCAGTACAATAATAACCAGCGCACCTAATACTAAGCGCATCATTTTCATAAACCAGTCTTGTTCCCATAAAGGCAATTCAAAATCAAGCGCTGAGTCTTCACGAACGAATGGCACGGTTACTACTTCAAGAGCATCGCCACGTTGCATATCAAAGCCTACGCCACCTTGTAACAAGCGACGAATATTTGACAAAGCTTCTACCGAGCGTGGTGTCATGGTTGTTTCACCATTTTCACCCACCGTAGGTAAGTAATCGACCGCCACGGACACACTTATTCTGCGGATCACACCGGTTTGCTGACGCTTATGTGAAATAGTGGTATCGAGTTCATAGTTACGGGTAGCTTCTTTGTGAGTACGACTTGGTGACGTAGCAGTGCCCGCACCACCAGCCATCGCATCTTCAGGTATCGTTGAATTTACCGGAGGCTGATTAGTGAGTGCACCAGGAATACCTACCGCTAGACCACCTATATTATTTTCTTCAAAAGTGGTTTCACTTCTTACCGCTGGTAAATCTGGATTATAGCGTTTTTGTGTTTCTTCTATTGAACTAAAGTCCATGCTTAAATCTACTTGGGCGGTGTAATTACCCAAGCCAACGACGGGAATTAAAATGCTGTCAATTTTTTCTAGGTATTCTTGTTCACGTTTGCGCTCTAGGTCGTACTCTTTACGAGAGCGTGCAGCCAGAGAGGTTTGTGAACCTGAATTTAATAAACGGCCGTTTTGATCGGTCACCGTTACGCGAGAAGGCTCCAGGCCTTGTACCGCAGAAGCAATCATATCAACTACCGAGTCAACTTCTTCGCTATCTAGTGAGCGACCACGCTTAAGCGTAAGTACAACAGTTGCAGAAGGTTTTTTCTCTCGACGAGCGAACACATTTTCTTTTGGAATAGCTAACAACACCTTGGCGCGAGTAACATTGTTTAGCTCTTCTATAGTACGGGCAAGTTGTTGCTCACGGCCATGTTTAAGGCGCTCACGTTCTAAACGTTGGCTTACCCCAAACCCCATGTCTTGCATGATAATGTCGCTACCTGTTGTTGGCCCTTGATCTAAACCTTCACGGGTCATCAGTAACTTAATATTTTGATACTCTGTTTCATCAACTGAAACCACATTACCATCAAGCTGGTAGTCAATTTTTTGCGCATCTAAAAAGTCGAGTGTTTCTATTAACTCTTGGGTTTGCATTTTACCTAATGGGCGCATATCTGGCTGACGAGCCCAAATAATAACGAAAATAGCAATGGCTAAACAAATGGCCAATGCAACAATCAGGGTAATTTGACGTAAAACATCAACACCGCCAAGGGCGCTGAAATAGCCTGACTTTTGCTCTTGTTGATCTTCGTTTTCACTTTGCTCCATCATGCCATCAGCAAGTGCCAGATCTGTAGATTGATTAGATTGCGCCACAATAATTCTCCACTACCTAGTTAAACAGGCATGTTCATAATTTCTTTGTAAGATTCAACAAGCTTATTACGAACCTGTACCGTAGCTTCAAATGCCACAGAAGACTTTTGCGAAGCAATCATTGCTTCAGCAAGCGATACGCTTCTGTCGCCAGTCTCTACTGCTTTTACTTTTTGTCCTGTGTCTTGCTGTAACTCATGCACTGTATTTAGTGCGTTACTCAGCATATCACCAAATTGCGCTGTAGACGTTGATTGCACTTGCGTTGGCAAGTGATTAACTTGATTATTACGCGTGGCTTCTGAAGCCATAGATTGCATTTCTTGAAATAAAGCACTGTTTTGAATTTTCATAATTGTCTCTGATAATGCAGTAAACTCTTAAAGAGAATAAAGCACAAAACATGCCAAAAATAAAAGCCAATTAAAACATAAGCTTAATCTGTTATTTTGCGTAGTCAGAGTTTTGACAGCCCTAAAATCAGGTACTTAGATCTAGGGCTGTTGAAGTTATGCAGGGAGGGAAATACCTAAGTCGCGCATTTGCGCTAATTTGTAACGTAAAGTACGTGGACTAATACCTAAGGTTTCGGCCACTTCTTTACGCTTTCCTTGACAACGCGCCAAGGTTTCTAAAATAATGCGATGTTCTTTATCTTTAAGCTCATCTTTATAACTCCCCGTGTCTAAGGCGAGCAAATCATTTTTTTGTTCATCTTCGGGTACTGTTTTTTCATCATAATAAGCATTACTGAAGCTATTATTTGTAGGCTGGGGCACTGACGTTGTTTCAACCACAAACTGAGTTGGCGTTAAATTTTCGATAAAAATCGCATGCTCATCAATAGTACTGCCACTGCGTAAAATTAAAGCGCGTTGGATAACGTTATCCAGTTCACGAACATTACCCGGCCAGCTATGGCTAAGCAGTTTTTGTTCAGCGCTTGTATCTAGGTACGCCATTGGCTCTTTACTTTTACTTAAATGGCGTTCAATTAAGTGTTTCGCCAGCACAATAATATCACCTGGGCGTTCACACAGAGGCCGCCACAGCAAAGGGAAAACATTAAGTCGATAATATAAATCTTCGCGGAACTGATTATCAGCAACTGCCTCTTTTAATTCGCGGTTACTGGTAGCAAGCACACGTACATCTAGTGAAATAGTTTTCCGACCGCCTAAACGCTCAACTTCGCGTTCTTGTAATACCCGCAGTAGTTTAGCTTGTAAGCCTAAATCCATCTCGGTAATTTCATCAAGTAAGATAGTTCCTCCCTGCGCTTGTTCAAACTTACCTGGACAGGCCTGAATGGCACCGGTAAACGCGCCTTTTTCGTAGCCAAATAAAGTAGCTTCAAGCATGTTTTCCGGAATAGCAGCACAGTTAATCGCTACAAACGGTTCATTACAGCGCTTTGACTTGTCATGAATATAGCGCGCCAGCACTTCTTTACCTGAGCCACTTGGCCCAAGCACCATCACACTGGCATCTGAACGCGCCACTTTACTAGCAAGTTCGAGTAATTGAATACTACTAGGGTCGGCAACAATGGGACCGTCTGTTTCTTTTTCCTTTTCAGGCAAGTAACGGCTCACCATATTCAACAAGACTTCTGGGGCAAATGGCTTAGCCATATAATCGATGGCGCCTAAGCGCATTGCCTCAACCGCATCATCAATGGTGGCATAGGCTGTCATCATCAGTACGGGTAAATCAGGGTGATTTAATTTAATACTACGTAATAAATCTAGGCCACTCATTGCGCCCATTTGCACATCACTGACCACCAGTGAAAATGCGTCTTTTTTTAATAGCAACATGGCTTGCTCAGCACTGTTGGCTGCCATGCAAGCGATGCCCGACATTTCTAAAGTATCAATTAATGCTTCACGAAGTCCGGCGTCGTCTTCTACAACTAAAATAGTGTTACTCATGTGACTCCCCTAATTTAGATGTGACACTAATAGGCAGCAACATACTGAAAATTGCTCCCCCATGTGGGTTGTTGTTTGCCTCAACCCGCCCTTGGTGTGCACCGGCTACCGAACTAACAACGGCAAGCCCTAAGCCTGTACCTTGGCTTTTAGTGGTATAAAAAGGCTCAAATATTTTCTCGCTCTGGCCTAGGTCAATACCTGGACCATTGTCACTAACGCTAATGCGTACAAAGTCAGCGTTTTGCTTATCGCGCGAAGCGCTAAGCTGCACCTGAGCGTCACTGCCAATCACTTGAATACTGTTATGAATAAGATTTTGAATAGCACTTGCCAATGCGGTTTTATTACCCATAATTTCTATATCGGGTTCAGGTAAGCTTACATTTAATTCGCTATCATTAAGCGCTACCATGGCATCAGCACCGGCTTTAACTTCACTGAGTAACTGTTGCATCGACACTTGCTCAACCACCTGTTGATCACCACTTTTGGCAAATAGCAGCATGTCGTTTACTTGGGTTTCTAAATCTTTTAAACGAGACATTAATTTAGTGTGAAAACTGCCGCGTGAGGCTTCTGGTAAACGCTTTGACCCAAGATTTGCAGCGTATAACATAGCCGCCGATAAAGGAGTACGCACTTGATGAGCCAAAGATGCCACCATTTTACCTAACGCACTTAAACGCTGCATATGCGCTACCCGCTTTTGTAAGCGTCGGGTTTCAGTTAAGTCGGTCATTAATATAAGTTGCCCTGGCTCTGGCGCAAGTGCGGTAATATCGAGTTTTATTAAGCGCCCATCTTTTAACGACACTTCATGACCATCATCTTGATGAGGGCGAAATGAGCGCTGAATAACACTAAACCACTTCTCACCTTCTAGTGGTTCACCGAGCATATCGATAGCAATTTGATTCGCCTTAGCGATCATTCCTTTGCCGTCGAGTACAATTACGCCCGCAGGCATAGTATCAACTAAATGAGAAAGCCAACTTGCCTGTTGACGCAAATCACTCAACTCACCAACATACTCCTCTTGCAGTAAACATGGGTTATACTGATTAGCAGAAATAAACTGGGGTTTTAGCACACTTGCAAGGGCCATAATCAACTCTCTAAAATAATGTAGATGCAATGGCTAATGCACAATATGTACCAAAATTATTTGCTAGTAAATTCAATAAATTAAACCAAAAAACGTGTGTCGTAAAAATGACGCGCAAAGGAACATGCATGAATAAAGAGACTCACTGCCGCTGCCCATGGTTAGATACCTCAAAGCCCGACTATGTGGATTACCATGACCATGAATGGGGCGTTCCTGTGTATGACGATCAACTACTTTTTGAGTTTTTGACATTAGAATCGGCACAAGCGGGACTCAGCTGGTATACCATATTAAAAAAGCGTGAGAATTATAAAAATGCCTTCGCCAATTTTGATGTACGCAAAATAGCGGCCTTTACTGAGCACGACATAGAAAAATTAATGCAAAATGTGGGTATAGTTCGCAATCGCTTAAAAATTGTCGCAACAATTAATAACGCAAAATGCTTTATTACTGTTCAAGAAGAGTTTGGCAGTTTTAGTGATTATCAGTGGCGGTTTGTTGGTAATAAACCTCAGGTAAACGATTTAGAAACACTGGCCGATTACCCTGCAGTTACTGAGGCATCGACGTTATTTGCGAAGGATTTAAAAAAGCGTGGCTTTAAATTTTTAGGTCCAACCACAGTGTATGCCTACATGCAGGCGTGCGGTATGGTTAACGATCATAGTAATAATTGTTTTAGGAAGGAAGAAGTTAAAAAGCTAGGCTAGAGCTGCGGGTTGCGAGAAGCGGGGAAACCAGCGCTAAAAATTAAGCGCAGTGTTTATTTATTCTAACCTAATACCTAGCGCCTAATACCTGCACTTAGCTCTCAATCCCTAGAAAGGTTATATTTTTTCATTTTTTCAACCAGTGTGGTTCGCCTTACGCCTAGCACTTCAGCAGCACGGGCAACAACGTAATCAAAGCGCTCTAATGCCTGGGTGATTAAGTTAATTTCAAGCTCAGCTAAGTACTCTTTAAGCTCAATACCTTCATCGGGCAATAACCCAGGGGCCGCTTGAGCAAAATCATCTTCGAGGTCTATCTCGTCTTCGCTAAATCCGCCACTAAAAATATCATTAAATGCATCACGCTCCATCAGCTCTTCTGGGTACTGAGGCTCATAAGCTTCAACTTCAATATAGCGGTATTTATTAGGTAAATCAGGAACATCCACCACTTTATCAGGAAACATAATAACCATACGCTCAACAAGATTAGCCAGCTCACGAATATTACCCGGCCAAGAGTGTTCTTTTAAACTATCGATAGCGCGCTCTGTAAACTTAGCAGTGGTGCCACTTTGTTCATTTACGCGGCGCATAAGCTCTTTAAGTAGCAAAGGTATATCTTCTGCACGCTGTGCAAGCGAAGGGCTTTCAATAGGAAAAACATTGAGACGATAGTACAAGTCTTCTCGAAACGAGCCTTTTTCAATCATGCTTTCAAGGTCACGGTGGGTTGCAGCAATTACACGTACATCGGCTTGAATCGCTTTGGTACCGCCAACGCGCTCATAGCTACGCTCTTGTAGTACTCGCAATAGCTTAACCTGCATTTGCAGTGGCATATCCCCTATTTCATCTAAAAATAGAGTGCCACCTTGCGCCAATTCAAACCGGCCTTTACGTGCTGAAATAGCGCCGGTAAATGCACCTTTTTCATGGCCAAATAGTTCACTTTCTAGTAGCTCTGCAGGAATTGCCCCACAGTTTACTGGCACAAATGGGCCTTTGTTACGCTTAGAAAGCAGATGCACGTTACGAGCAACGACTTCTTTGCCTGTGCCCGACTCACCTAAAATAAGTACGTTAGCATCGGTTTTAGCAACTTGGGTAATTAAAAAGCGTAAATCTTTTACCGCTTTGGTTTCACCTACAAGGCCATCAAAGGTGCTTTTTTCTTTGTTATGTTTATGTTCATGAGGCAACATACGTTGATACTGCTGACAATCATGCAGTAACTGAGTGGTAACTTCATGAGTAAATGGCTCACAAATTAGTCCAACAACATTGGCGAGACTCAGTAGCGGTTTGAGCGTTTCACCAATCAATAAAAAAGGAAATGTCGGATAGCGTTTAATTAAACTTTCATGGTCTAAAGACTGCAACGCCCCTAACACCACAATACATTCTTTATTATGGTACTGGCTACACGCCTGCTCAAAGTCAGCTTCAGTTTGCAATTGTACCGCTTCACCAATAAAAGTAAGCGATGCATATAATCCAATAGAGCGATTGTTATTATTATCTAAAATTAAGATCATCTTTAGCGAGCCATTTATTTCACTAATTTGTTTTATTAATCAAATTGTAAGCCAGTTGGATTTGGATGCAAGCAATAGCGGCGATTTTTTGACATTAACGCCAAAAAACAGACACCCGCCCTGCAAAGCTAGTACTTTATAACTAATAAATCTTTAGCTATTTATAACGGCATACCTACTTAGGATGAATTATCTAACACGTTTTGCCACTGATAAGGATGCGACTCTACACAGAAGAAACTCATAAAAAGTGCTATTATTATTTAAAGGTGTGACTGTTTTTGCCGATAAGTAATAGTCAAACTTATGTTGGAACTAAACTTGCTTAAGGTTCTACACAGTAATTAAAATTTGAGGAATTACCTATGGCTCATGCATCAATCAATAAATACCGTCAAATAACAGTTAGCAGCGTTAAAGAGATGACTCCCTACGACCAAGTTAAACTCGTGTTTGTAAATATTGTTGGCAAGCTCTCTGCTGCAAAAGGATTTATTGAACGTAAAGAGTTAGAAAAAAAAGGCAACGCAATCTCTGATTGTATTGTGCTACTTGGTGCGTTGCAGCAAGTGTTAAATTTTGAAGACAATAATGAAGTATCAACTAACTTAGACTCTTTGTACGATTACTGTCAGCGTTGTTTATTAACTGCAAACCTTGAAAACAACATTGATAAAATTGATGAAGTAATTACCTTAATTAAAGAGATTAAGTCAGGCTGGGAAGCAATTCCATTCGAACAAAGAGAACCACAGTCATAATGGTTTTAAAGCAGGTTACAAGCTCACAAGTTAAAGATAGTGAGACTCAAGTATATTGCAATGAACTAGTAAGCTTGGTTAATGACTCAGAAGATTGGGATATTGAGCAAGCGCTGAATATTCATAGCCGGTTAGACAGTTACATGAATGAATCTTTAAAGCATGACGACGGTTTTTATTCTGAATCTGAGCTTGAGTTTTTAATCGCATTTGTGGCAAAGCTTTCAGCACTATTTGATAGCGAAAAACAAAAGTTAGCGATAGAAATTATAAAGAAACAAAAAAGCAAAGGTGCAGTGAATAAGTATAAATCTAATATTTAAAAATATTATTTACTTTAGCTCCCCCTATTTTATTCCCCTTTACAGAGTGATTAAGCAGATTTTTCACTCTGTATTTTTATTTCCTCAAGCCTCACTATAAAACAACACAGTTAGTTACTAACAATCGAACAAACATAAAAAAACCCGACTCATAAGCCAGGCTTTATTTCCTAAACAAGGTTAATTGTTTAGCTAGACTTTTTAACCACACCAGGTAGGTTAGCTAATTGCTGTTGCAAGTAACTCCCTGTCGAGTTTAGGTTAGCAACGAGTAAATCCATTGCGTTGTACTGGCTATATAATCGCTCTTCATATTTAGCCATACGGGTATTAAACTTTTCTACGTCAGTTTCTAGTTTAGAAATTTGTGATTCGCGGCCTTCTATACGAGAGCTGATAATACCATCAGATGCAGTATAGCCTTTAATCACCGTGTCTAGCTGACCAACAAAACCATCACCATCATTTTCACCAACGAAAAACGTTTGAATAGCTTGTGGATCGCTTTCTACCGCAGCTTTAAGCGCATCAGAATCAATACTTAATTTACCTGAACGCTCCGTTCTAATACCAAAATTAGCTAAAAAGTCGGTATTACCATTACCCGTACTAAATTCTGAGGTTAATAACGAGCGAACTTGATTTACAGAGCCTCTAAGTAATGAATCACCCGCAAGCGCACCCACCCCCTCTTCAGCACTAGATCGACCTAACTGATTTGATAAATCAATAAACGCATTAAACTTTTCTACAAACGATTTTAATCCAGCCGAAACGTTATTATTGTTCTCTGTTATCGTTGCTTTACTTAAATCATCATCTGCGTTGTGCGTTTTTTTGGCATTAATGGTGACACCCTCAATGACATCTTTAAATTCATTTGTACTGCTCGTCGCAACAAGCGTCCCATCAATCGTAATTGAGGCATCGGTCGCTGCCGTTACTTCGTTTAGGTTTTCAGCATAAGTTGCTGATGCTGTATCACTATCATAGGCAAGGCGAGATAAACCCAAGGCATCTGTATTATTGCCATCAGAGACATCATCAACCACAATTTTTATTGCGTTTTCTGCGCCAGTCTCCTTACTTGATAATACCAATCGCTGCCCCGTATCATCAGTAATAATAGTGGCATTAACTGAGTCGTTATCGGTAGAATTATTAATAGCATCACGAATATCAGCAAGGGTTGCTGTATCTGACACATCAATATTAAAATTATTACTACCTGAACTAATGGTTAGCTTACCCTCACCCACGGCCTCATCACCTGCTATGGCACTTGAGGTTAACTTGTGGTTTTCAGCTAAGCTGTTTACTTTTATAGAATAGTTGTTAGTTTGCGCGTTTTTTTCAGAGCTTAAAGAAACAAAGTCGTCACCACCACTGATAGTACGCTTTTGAAAGTTTTCGATGTCCCCCAATGATTCTAGTGAACCATTAAGCTCTTCTAAAGACGCTTTTAAGGTCCCTACCGCAGAAATGTCCGTAGTAAAGTTTGCTTGCTGTTGTGTTACCCGTGCTTGATAAGGAGCTTTTTCAGCATTGACTAAAGCAGTTACAATTTCATTAACTTGAAGCCCTGAACCTATACCTGTAAATGAAATAGCCATAATACTTACCCTCTTAAATTGCTCAAACTAAACTTTAAAATCAACTAACACGCCAGTGGCTTCTGCTAATTTAGCAACAATACCTAATACTTCTTCAGAGGGATATTGCTTAACTAAATCACCGCTTTCTTTATCAATTACCTTAATAACATTACGGCCAGAATCTTCATCTACTTTAAACTGTAGGCTACGATTCATTTCGCCCATAAAGTCCTGCAATTGCTGTACCACCTTCTCTAGTTTTTCAGGTGACAACTCAGTTTCAGAGACTGCACTATTACTTGCCGTAGTGGTGATGGATGTATTCTTTTGCTCATCGGTGTTTTGCTTAACTTGTGATGGGGCTTGGTAACTTGAGCTAACCTCACCTTTTTGCGCTGAGCTGATATTTAGATTTAAACTTTGCGTTTCCATAATTCGCTCCTACTATAAAGCGATATAAAGCTTTATACCTATACAAGAAAGGAAGGGTTGCCCCTTCCTTAGTAGTTAAAGTATAGAGCTTATTGTTAAATTAACCTAATAAGCTAAGTGCTGCCTGTGGTAACTGGTTAGACTGAGCTAAGATTGTTGTACCAGCCTGTTGCATAATCTGGTTCTTAGTTAGTTTAGCCGTTTCTGCAGCGTAATCTGTATCTTCGATGCGGCTTTTAGAAGCTGATACGTTTTCTGATACGTTTGCAAGGTTAGCAATGGTAAAACCAAAACGGTTTTGTACCGCACCTAAGTCTGCACGTTGTGCATCAATTTGCGCAAGCGCCGCATCAATTGTTTCGATTGCGTTTTGTGCACCAGCACTAGTTGTACCAGAAATATCAACAGTCTCTACTGAAACTAATTTACTTGTACCACCTGTTGCTCCGATAGCTGCAGCGCCAGTTCCTAAGATTTCATTTGCCGTTGTACCTGAAACACCAATTTTATCTGGTGAGCTCAGGCTTAACGAAGATGTAACGCTCATTGCAGCACTTGCACTAGCAACCTGAGCACCAGCTGTTAAGTTATTTTCTAAGCTTACGGTTGCATTAGCAATGGTAGAACCAGTAATTTGAATACCATCTACACCTTCGGTTTTAAGCGTTAGTTTACCGCCGTTTACAACTGCATCGTAACCATCTGCCTGCAAGTCAGCTGCTAAGCGGTCAATATCACCACCATAGTTAGCTAAGTCGTAAGAATCAGCACCTACGCCATCATCAGCACCATCAACCACACCTGAAGCGCCTGTAGCGGTGTTACCAATTTCTAAGATACCGTCATCACCGGCACCTAGCGCAGAGATTGTTACATCTAATTTTGCAGTTGCAGTCACACCTGCAGCAGCCTCATTAATTGTAGTGGCAATTGTTGCAGCGCCATCGCCAGCACCAACCGCTGTACTTTTACCATTTATAACTAATGCAGCATCAGCAGTAGTTGCTGTAGTTAACCCTGTTGCAGCAGCAGCAACACCTAAAACAGTACCTGCACCTTCAATTTTGTTTGCGCCAATGGCATCAGCAGAAACATCACGCAGACTTACGTTGATTGTTTCGTTAGCGTTTGAACCCACTTGGAATTGTTTAGTACCGAACGAGCCATCTAGTAAGCTTGTACCACCAAATTTAGTCGTTTCAGCGATACGAGTAAGCTCTTGCTGTAATGCGCCAACTTCTTTTTGTAGTGCTGCACGAGCATTTGCATCGTTTGAACCATTAGCTGATTGTAATGATAGGTCACGCATACGTTGTAGGATATTTGATGACTCTTGCATCGCGCCTTCAGCTGTTTGCGACATAGAGATACCATCATTCGCGTTACGCTGAGCAACACCTAAACCATTAATTTGTGAAGAAAGACGGTTCGCAATTTGTAGACCTGCCGCATCATCTTTCGCACTGTTAATTTTCATACCAGATGAAAGACGTTGCATTGATGTACCTAATGCGTCGCTAGATTTTGATAAGTTTCTTTGTGCATTTAGTGATGCAACGTTAGTATTTACTGATAAAGCCATGTTATAACTCCTGATTACTTTCGTAATGTAACTAATTGATTTTAACCAAGAGCCATCACAATAAAAATCTGTTCAAGCTCCGTTCTAATTAAGTTAACGGCCGTTATAAAATTACCTTTAGCTTTTTTTTAAAAAAAACAGTAAAAACTTTTAATTGATTGAAATACAGACAAAAAAGCCAAGCATATTTGCTTGGCTTTTTATAGTTAGCGGATATTAGCCACCTAAAAGACTTAATGCTGCCTGTGGCAACTGGTTTGCCTGAGACAAAATAGTGGTACCTGCTTGTTGCATGATTTGGTTTTTAGTCAGCGTTGCTGTTTCAAGTGCATAATCGGTATCTTGAATACGGCTACGCGAAGCTGATACGTTTTCAGATACGTTAGCAAGGTTGGCTATTGTAAAACCAAAACGGTTTTGCACCGCACCTAAGTCAGCTCGTTGGGCATCAATTTGCGCAAGCGCCGCATCTATAGTGTTAATCGCAGACTGCGCACCCGCACTAGTCGTACCTGATATATCAACACTTTCTACAGATGTTAATTCACCAGTACCGCCTGTGGCAGAAATATTTGTTCCACCTAAAATATCATCCACATTAGTACCAGATATGCCAATTTTCTCTGAAGAAGATAATGTTAGCGTTGATGAAACACTGATATTATTATTAGTAGCGCCACCAGCAACCGCCGCACCACCTGTTGCATTGTTAGCAATGGTAGCTGTACCGGCAGTACCTGTCATTTGAATACCATCAACACCTTCAGCCTTAAGTATTAAAGATCCTTCATCAACGATGGCATCATAACCATCGGCTTGTAACTCTTGAGCAAGTCGGTCAAGGTCACCACCAAATTCTGATAGCTTGTAAGTATCAACTGCAGCACCTGCTTTACGAAGTGTTAAATCGCTATTGTCATCAGAATCCAAACCAGCGATTGTGACATCTAATTTTGCTGTTGCAGTAACGCCTGTAGCTTCTTTATTAATGCTATCTGCTATTTCAGCAGCACCCTTACCCGTAACACCCGCATCAGGGATTGCAACACCATTAATATTTAGCCCTGCCGTTGCCACTGCACCCGTTGCTGTTGCCAATGTAGCTGTTTGTGTTGCAGCCGCCCCAAGCAAAGTACTGCTATCTTTTACTTCATATGCGCCAATTGCACTAGCAGCAACATTACGCAAACTTACATTAATGGTTTCATTCGCATTAGCACCTACCTGAAACTGTTTAGTACCAAAAGTGCCGTCAAGTAAGCTGGTACCACCAAATTTAGTGGTATCTGCAATTCGAGTGAGCTCTTGTTGCAAGGCTGCTACTTCTTTTTGCAGTGATGCACGGTCAACCGCACTGTTTGAACCATTCGCCGATTGCAGTGATAAGTCACGCATACGTTGCAGAATATTTGCTGACTCTTGCATTGCACCTTCAGCAGTTTGCGCCATAGAAATACCATCGTTGGCATTTCGCTGAGCAACCGTTAGGCCATTAACCTGAGACGTTAGTCGGTTGGCAATTTGTAAACCTGCAGCATCGTCTTTTGCGCTATTAATACGCAAACCAGATGATAGTCTCTGCATTGAGGTTTCAAGTGCCATGCTAGATTTAGATAGATTGCGTTGCCCATTAAGTGATGCAACATTTGTATTTACGCTTAAAGCCATTTTACCATCTCCTAGTTTCAATCAGAATGTGGTTCAAAATATTTAAGCAAAAACCACACTGTCTATGACTAGTTGAATGCATTACTTGTGCCAACTAATAATAAAACATTAAACCCATGTTTTATAACAACTAAATAACTTTTATTACGGTATTTAATAAATAGTGAGCATTTTTTTGACAGGAGAGAAAAAGGGGGGTGACAGTTTTTTGCCGCTTCGTTAAGGCAAGTTATTACCTATTTTTCCTAAAAGTAATAACCTGCCTTGGATGGTGTTTATAAATAATCGAATAATGAGAGTTTAGCCAAACGACCAAAAGTCGCTTGTGAGGCCTGTAAACCAGACTCATGTTTTGTGAGATCGCTAATCGCTTCAGCGGCATCAATTTCAATCAGGCTGGATCTGTTTTCTTGATTATTGATATCTAGTGCACTGTTTGAATCAGTTACACGCTCAACCACATTCATGCGCCCACCTAAGCCAGCTTGTGTAAATACAATTTGCTCACTGGCGTTTTTAAGCTGAATTAACCCATCTGATAATGCTTGGTTGATTTGCGATTCATCAAGTTGATCGTCATTAAGGCTGATGATCAGATCTTGCAATGTATTTAACACATTTTCTTTACTTGGTTTTTCAAGGGTAAAATCAAGCTGCCCTGGTGCTGCTCCTTCGAGTTGAATTTCCATGCCAGCAAACTCAATCGGCTCGTCGGTTACTTCACCCGTAACGGGTGGCACAAGCGAAGCGCCGTCTCGTAATATTTCATACTGATCTGGCGATGAAGGGGTTGCACCTGGGATCACATTAACATTATAGGTATTGATCGTTGGAGAAATAAGCGGATCTGGGTCTGAGTTATAATTATCTTTGTGAAAGCGGTCAAACTCACCTTGGTTTTCAACATACACAGTACCCGCAGTAATACCGCCGCTTGGGGTGCCTTGATTTGAAATAACATCAAGACGTGCATCAACTCGTTCAAATACATTAAAGCCATTATCGCTTGATTTGATCTCAACGCCTTTGGCGATCGTCACTTCGTGCTGACCTTGATCGCCTTGGTATTCATATTTGCCATTAGTGCTATTAAAAGTATATGTTTGAATATTATCTTGATAGCCAGAAAAAAGGTATTTACCTCCTTCCGATTGGCTATTCATTAAATTTAGTAACGACTTTTGTAACTCTTGTAGTTCACCCGCTACCGCCGCTAAGTCATCTTTGCTTAATGAACCGTTACCGGCTTGTATAGTTAACATTTGAGCTTCTAAAATAGTGTCGTTCATACCTTGTAACAAGCTTTCTTCGGTTTCTAAACGCCCTTTTAGCTGGTTAATATTTTTGGTCAGCTGCTCATTCGTTTCTATTTTATTGGTGTACAACATACCCTGAGAAATAGCTGCAGGGTTTTCAGAGGTACTCAAATATTTTTGGCCTGTAGTGACACGCTCTTGCGCACCTGCTACATTTTGTTGATTCTCAAGTATTTTATTAATGTTATTTTGATACATTAAATTATTTGATAAACGCATAATTACCTCGCCGCACTCAGTAAAGTGTCAAAAATAGAACGTGCTGCAGACAATACTTGAGCAGATGCAGCATAAGATTGCTGAAAACGCAGCAAATTAGCCGCCTCTTCATCTAAGTTTACGCCCGACAATGATTCATACCAGGCTTCTGATTGTTGTGCTAATGCATCAAATGCAGCACCGTTGGTCATTGCTTGGCTGGTCACTACCCCAACATCAGTTACCAACCCTGCATAGGCCTGATTCAACGTTTTATGATTATCGGCTGAGGCACTTGCCACTACATTTTGACGTACTAAATCGGTATTTTGTAAATCTGCGAGTTTTTGGCCATTACGGTTATCATCAAAACCGCCTTCATTAAATTCTAAATTAAAGGTATCACCTGTAGCCGGTACACCTTCAATATTAAAGTCAAAACCATAGCCATCGTAAGGCGCTCCAGCTTGAGCGAGTATATTATTAGCAGGCGGTGTAACCGTAAACGTGGTCGTGCCATTACCGTCAGTCAGTTGATATTCATTAGCATTAGCTGTTTTAACAATGCTAATAGGGCCATTAGCTAGCCCTAGAGGGTTACTAAAACTGCCAGTGGTTACATCGCTCACATCACCCGGTGAAATAGTACCTGTCCCTGTATTATCAAGGCCACCTGCTGTTCTAATTGGTGAGGCCAAGGCAATGTCTTCACCTCGACCACTGGTCAACGATATATTACCCGCAGCGCCACTATTGAGTTTTACCTGAAATTGATCCCCAGCATTACCGGCTCCCGTTACATTAAGCTCTAAGCCAAACGATTCCCCACTAGTAATCGCTGCTGAATCGATAATGCCGCTGGGTGGTATAGTTGCTAAAGAGGCTGTACCTAAAGGCTCACCTTTATTATCAATAGGCTGAATACTCACCTCATTAGGGTTACCCGTATAAGTGATCACAAAGTCACTGGCTGGTAGTTCACTGCCTTTACCTGCCTCAACAGTTGCTGACATATTAGCTGTTCCGGTATTTGCTTGATAAACATAAGCACTAACCGTTGGAATTTCAAAAATATCTCCACCTAATTCACCATTAGCATCCATCCCTAAACGGTTTTGCTGATTAAACGAATCGGCAAGTGCAATGCCCATCTGGCCTATTTGATTTTGTGCAGGCACCAAAATATCGTCTCTAAATGCCAATAAACCGCCAATTTTACCTTTTAGTTTAGTAGGATCTATATCGAGAGGCACAGCCTTACCGCCATTTACATCTAAACGTAACTCTTTAAAATTGGCATCTGGATCGCCACTAATCGAGAACAAGTTGAATGACCCATTTTGCATAACAACCGCTTCACCTGAGCCCATAAATACTTGTTTTTCACCATTGGGGCCATCGAGTGTTTCTATATCAATCAGTTCAGATAAATCACGTATTGCTTTATCACGCTCATTATAAGCTGAGCTCGCATCCGCTTCGTTTTTGGTACCATGAACACCTGCAATTTCTTGGTTCAACGAACTAATACTTTCGATTAGTGTATTCGCCTCTTCCGAAAAAATTTCTAATTGCTCATTAACCACCGCTTTTTGCTCTGAAACAATACCTGCAAGCCTGTCCATTTGATCAATCAGATTTTGCGCATCACTCATCACTAATGAACGAGCAACCGTTGATGAAGGTTGATTAAGAGCCTCTTGTACGTTATTGAACATTGAGTTGATACTAGTTGATAAGCTATTTGATTTTTCTGAAAAGATTTGATCAACTCGACTCGCTTCACTAACAAATTGATCAAAAAAGCTTTTATTTGAGGTATCTCGGTTTAATTGCTTTTGCGCAAACTCATTCAATAATCGATACGTTTGGCCACGGCCTACCTGATTATCAATCATAGTAGTAAACTCGGTGCGCTCACGTACATACCCTTCGGTATTAACATTTGCGATGTTTTTACTTGTCGTTTGCAGCAGCTCAGCGTTAGCTCTAATGCCTGAATTAGCAATGTTTAATAAATTAAACGACATGTTACTCTACTCCTTGGCGGATCACGCTTGTGGCGATATTCTTCAATTCGTTACTGTTTAGCACTCTTTTTATTTTGTCAGCATAGTTAGGATCGGTTGCATAACCAGCTTGCTGTAAAGAGTCTAAAAATTTATGCGGCTTTGCCGTATTGTTTAATGCATCTTGGTAGCGAGGGTTTTGTGTTAAAAAATCCACAAAGTCATTCACGCTATCTTTTATCGAATCATACGCTCTAAAGTTTGCATGCTTTTTGACAGCAGCACCTTGCTCAAACTCTAAAGTAACTTTACTGGCTTTTTCACCCTGCCAACTTTTATCTGACTTAATATTGAATAAATTGTTTGAGCTATTACCATCACCTTTATTAATAATATGTTTACCCCAGCCAGTTTCTAATGCTGCTTGTGCGACCATAACCGCCGGATTTAAACCAATTTTTTTAGCCGCTGTTTTTGCGTGTTCCCACACTGTGCTCACAAATTCCTCAGCACTTTCAAATGTGCCAGACGCTATGTTTTGTTCGCTTTTTTCAGTTGAATCAACGAGCGGCACTTTTTCAGTGACCTTTTGATTTTCTTGATGAGGTAAGGTGCTACCCGCACGTTGATCACTAAAAAAATCTGATGTGGTGCGAAGAACAGAGCCTGGCATAAAGTTTTTTCCATCTGGCGATAGTTGCTGCACAATTAAATCTGCAAGACCCAAAGAGCCATTTGATGAAAGCTCTGTGGCCATTTGTTGGTCGTGCATTTCTTCAAAAAACTTAACGCCACTTGCATTAAACGGGCTTTCTTTATCTTCGAAAGCCTCATTGGCTTTACGCATACTTTTAAGCAGCATTTGGGTGAATATAGCTTCAAATTGTGCCGCCGCTTTTTTTAACGCCGCTTTAGATGCATCGGTTGATGCGTCACCGCTGTTTAAAGCATCTCGACGCAAAGAGTCTAAGTTGCCTAAATCAAAAAAGTTTTGCTTATCTAGATGATTTGTTTCCATCAGCTTTTTGACACAATAATTAATAATATCTAAAGCAATGCAATAATTGAGCCAAGCGAAGTGAACGATTTTAGGTTCTAGGCAGAAATTAAATTGAGTGAGAGACGCGAGGAAAACTCGCTGCTACTTATTGTGTAGGTTAAATTCAATGTTTATTGCTGTGGTAGCAGCGGCTTTATGCCGCGTCTTTTTTAGGTTAACTGTTAAAGACCCTAAATAGGGTCTTATAAAACTAAATTACAACAAGCTGGCCATTAATGGCGCCGGCTTCTTTAAGTGCTTCAAGAATAGCCATCAAATCACCTGGAGCAGCGCCAACTTCATTAATTGCGCGAACTAAATCATCAAGACTCACACCTGGGTCAAATACAAAAGCGCGTGAATCATCCTGATTAACATCAATAATACTTTGCTGGGTAACCACGGTTTCACCCTCGGCCAGAGGGTTTGGCTGCGCCACATTTTGTTGCTCAGCAATCGTTACTGTTAAACCTCCATGGGTAATTGCCGCAGGTTGTAATTTTACATTTTTACCTATAACAATCGTGCCGGTACGCGAGTTAACAATTATTTTTGCTGAAGTATCCGCAGGCTTAAACTCTAAGTTTTCAAGAGTTGATAAATAAGATACGCGCTGTGAGGCATCACGAGGGGCAATAACACGAATAGAAGCTGCATCGAGTGCTTGAGCGCTATTTGGACCAATTAAATCATTAATTGTTTTCTCTAAACGTTTAGCAGTAGTAAAGTCAGGGCGGTTTAAATTAAAAGTAATATAGTCGTTTTGCATAAATGGGCTTTTAACAGCACGTTCAACGGTTGCACCATTTGGCACGCGTCCTACCGTTGGCGTATTAATAACAACGCGGCTGCCATCAAGGCCTTCAGCGCCTAAGCCACCTACAATTAAACTGCCTTGAGCGATGGCGTAAACATTACCATCAACCCCTTTTAAGAATGTTTGTAGTAATGTACCACCGCGCAGGCTGCCTGCACTGCCAATTGATGACACGGTAATATCTATAGTTTGCCCTGGTTTTCTAAATGGAGGGAGTTCAGCATGAACCGCTACCGCTGCAACATTTTTAATTTTTGGCTTTAAACTAGAAGGTAACGTAATACCAAAACTATTGAGCATGCCTTTAAAGCTTTGCTCGGTAAAACGGCTTTGCTCACCGGTACCTGGTAAACCAACAACTAAGCCATAGCCCACTAATTGGTTTGAGCGCACTCCTTCAACCATAGACACATCTTTAATTCGCTCAGCACTGGCAGTAAATTGCCAGCCTAGTAGCACAATAAAACAAAAAACTTTAAAACCATTCATGTCGAATGTCCTCTAAAAGGGAAACAATGAGCTACTAAAGAAACGCGTTAACCAACCCGGGCTTTGCGCCTCTTGAGTTTGACCCTTACCTGAATACTGAATACGTGCATTCGCAATTCGATTAGACTCAACGGTATTATCAGCATTAACATCTTGCGGACGCACTAACCCTTCTAGGCGAATAAATTCTTCACCGGTGTTTAACGTTAGCCATTTTTCACCGCGAATCACTAAATTTCCATTTGGTAGTACTCGCATCACGTTAACCGAAATATCGCCAACTAGGCTGTTTGATTGATTTGATTTTGAGTCACCTTTAAATGAGGAGTCACTGCCAATACCAAATTGAATACTATCGCCACCAATATTTACCGGTAAGCCACCTAAGCCAATCACAGGGTCGAGGCTAGCATCGGTTTCTTTATCCGTTTCTGTTTTAGCCGCTTTGGTCGCTTGAGTTGACTCTTGTAATTTAACAGTAATAATATCGCCTGTTCGCAGTGCTTTTTTATCAGCGTATAAGTCATTCGATAATTGAGTACTGAATAAAGAGCCCGTTGCTACCACTGGCTCCATATTCGGCTCTGGATACATAGGTGCATAATAGGGATCGTCTTGTACTACCTCATTATTTTGTGTAGCTACACAACCACTTAATAGTAAAGTCCCTACTGTAAATAACATAATATTACGCATACAATCCCCCAAAACTATAACTGTTGATTTATATAACTCATCATTTCATCAACGGCTGAGATCACTTTTGAGTTCATCTCATAAACGCGCTGCGTTTCAATCAAATTAACTAACTCTTCGGTGACATTTACATTTGATGTTTCAAGTGAACCTTGAATAATCGTACCTAAACCCTCAACACCCGGGTTACCTTGAACAGGCGCACCGCTCACGGCAGTTTCGGTGTATAAGTTTTGACCTATAGGTTCAAGGCCCGACGGGTTAATAAAATCACTAATCGTGATCTGACCAATAACCACGTTTTCGGCCTGACCTTTAACGCGAACTGACACTTCACCGTCTTGAGATACGGTGATCGACTGTGCATCGTCAGGTACATTCATTTCAGGCTGAACAACATAACCAGCACCCGAGGTGACAACACGCCCGTCGCCGTCGGTAGTAAACTGGCCGTTACGCGAATAAGCAATATTGCCATCTGGCTGTAATACTTCGAAAAACCCAGGGCCTGAAATCATCCAATCTAATGAATTTTCAGTGGTGAGCATATTACCTTGCGAAAAGTTTTTTTGGTTAGCCACTACCTTAGTACCCGCACCCAGCATTAAGCCTGACGGCATTTCGGTGTCTTGCGATGAGCGACCGCCTGGTTGATTAATATTTTGGTAAAGCAAGTCTTCAAAAATAGCGCGGCTTTTTTTGTAACCCACTGTACTGGCGTTCGCTAAGTTATTTGATATAACCGATATATCAGTTTGTTGAGCGTCAAGCCCTGTTTTACTTATCCATAATGCTGGATTCATAATAATGTCCTCACGTTAAAGTTAAACGATGCGCATCAGCTGCTCTTGACGTTCGTCAATCTCTTCAGCTGTTTTCATCAGTTTTACTTGTAATTCAAATTGGCGTTGGTGACTGATCATATCGACCATTTCATGTACTGGGTTTACATTAGATTTTTCTAATGTGCCACCTAATACTTGTACATTGGCTGATGTTTCAACTATTTGGCCTGGTTTAGCTCTGAATAAGCCATCGTTACCCTTCTCGAGCGTGGCGTTGTTTGCATCAACCACTTTTAGCCGATCAACTTCTTCTAAAAAGTTAGCCGGTGCACCTTGAGGGCGTACTTGAATAGTGCCATCTTTACTAAATTCAATTTTTTCAATCGGTACAGGTAATATGACAGGCCCACCTTCGCCAATAACTTGACGACCGTCGCTGGTAGTCAACATACCTTCAGCAGTGATATTTAACGAGCCCACTTTTGTGTAGGCTTCATTACCCGAAGCGTCCTGAACACTGAGCCATGCGTTATCACTCATAGCGATATCAAGGCTGCGACCTGTTTCCACAATACCGCCCGATGTCATGTTTGATCCTGGGCGCTCCTGCATAGCAAAAACACGAGTCGGCAAACCTTCACCGAAAGCCTGCATTGATCGCGCTTGCGCAAAATCAGATTTAAACCCAGTGGTATTTGCATTTGCCAAATTATTGGCTTTAAGAGCAAGCCCTTGCATGCTTTGTTTAGCGCCAGATGCCGCTATGTAGACCATTTTATCCATAACATCGACTCATTAATAAATCTATGCATGAGTAAATGCAATATAAGTGCCAAATTAAATTTAAGGATGAATAAGATTTTAAGAGGGGAATAAAAAAGGCTGCATTAAGCAGCCTAAATAAATCAAAATAATGATTATCTGATCTGAAGGATGTTCTGTTGAATAGTTGAATTAACCTCAAGCGCACGAGAGTTTGCTTGGAAGTTACGTTGCGCACTAATCAAATCGACCAGCTCATTGGTTAAGTTTACATTAGACTGCTCAAGCGCTGATGAGTTAATGTTACCTAAAGTACCTGAACCTGGCTCACCCGCAATTGGCTCACCTGAGGTTAAACTCTTTTTCCATGAGGTATCACCGACCTGTTGTAGGCCTTGCGAGTTTGAAAAACGCACCATGGCAACTTGACCTAAGAAGGTTGAATCACCGTTACTGTATGACGCAACCACTTTGCCATCAGTACCAATATCAATCCCCGCTAAACGACCCACTGTCGCACCATCTTGCTCAAGCGCCTTCACTTCAAAACGACTCGCATACTGAGTAGGTGTTCTGTTAGCGGTACCCGCTTCATCACGCCAGTTAATAGCAATATCATCAAACTGAGCGCCATTAGATAAAATACCCGATAAATTTGCACCGGTTAAATTGACATCAGTAAACGTAGGGCCAACATTTGGAGCACCATCGGTAGTCGCAGGTAAACCACTGGCATCAAAACCAAACGTGCTTAACGGGCTTGGTGTTGCAGTAGCTGCACCAGTCGCATCAAAAGGAGTTTGATCTAACGTGCCATGTACTTGCCATTCGTTTGGCGCTGTTTTTACAAAAAAGAATTGTAATACATGTGGCTCACCTAACGAGTCATACATAGTCGTTGATGTTGAAGAGTTGTAAGTGGTGCTGTCGGTTGCATCAAACGGCACTGCGATAACATCTTCACGAGAATCAACATTAAACGAAGTGTATACATTACTGGTAGAGCGAGGTGAACCAGAAGAATCTGGAATTTGTAATGCCGATGAAGTACTTAAACTCACAGACGTTGTGTCACCACTAACTTCATCAACTGGGAAGCTCTGTAAAAAATTACCTTTAGCATCGACAACAAAGTTGTCTTTATTGAGCTTAAACGCACCCGCTCGCGTGTAGGTAAAATCTTGTGCGCCTAAGTCTTGGCTGGTAGCAAAGTAACCTTCACCGGTAATCGCTAAATCCAGTGAGTTATTAGTAAACTGTAATGAGCCTTGATGAAATTGCTGGGCAACCATGGTGGTTTGTACACCATCACCATTTTTAGTTTTACCTGCACTAAATACTGATGAAGCATATACATCAGCAAATTCAGCACGTGACTCTTTAAAGCCTGTGGTATTTACGTTGGCAATGTTATTGGCGGTAACATCCAAATCTTTTTGTGCGGCAGCAAGGCCTGTTAATGCAATATTGAAGCTCATAATTAACCTCTAACCTAAAAGTATTTAGCCTGATGGCTAAAAAAATACATACAATCTATTACGCGATTTCTGCGACATCAGTCAGCCTAACCGCACCTTCTTTGGTATTAATAATAATGCCGCTTGAGCCATTAATATTAACACTCTCAATATTTTTGAATGAAGCAATTGGGAGGCTTGAAAATTCGCCATCCGTACTGCCTTCAGCTTTAACCTTGTATTCACCAGGAGGAAGCCGTTCACCCGCTTCATTTTTACCATCCCACGCAAAGCGCACTGCACCTGCAGGCTGAGTGCCTAAATCAATGGTTTTAACTAACTGCCCTGACGCATCTTCAATACGAAGTGTTAAATTATCTACCGGCTTTTCAGCAACAATAGCTCCCTTAACCTCACCCGACTCATTAAGCTCAAGCGTGTCAGACTCCAGCAGTGCTTGTTTACCAACCAGTGTTGATGCTTGCAATGCCGAATTTGATGTCATCGACGCGGCTAAAGACTCAAAGTTAGAGTTTAAATTTGAGATCCCTTCAGCCATAGTAAAATTGGTCATTTGCGCAATCATCTGATCATTATCAGCTGGTTTGCTGGGATCTTGATATGACAATTGCTGTGTTAACAACGAAAAGAAATCTTCTTGGGTTAACGCATCACTTTCCTCTTTTTTTGGCACTTGCTTATCTTGCCAACGTAAAGAGTCCATGTAGGATGAAGAAGTACTAATATCGTTACTCATGAGCTACCCTCAGTTACCGCTGACCTAGCAGCAGTGTTTTACTTAACATTTGCTTAGCTGCATCAGCAACTTGAACATTTGTCTGATAAGAGCGAGATGCAGAAATCATATTTGCCATCTCCTCAACAACATTCACGTTGGGTTTATAAATATAACCATTTTCATCCGCACTGGGATGGTTTGGGTTATATTCAATTTGTAGTGGTTTATCACTCTCAACCACTCCTAACACTTTCACTCCAACGGCAGAGCCCTGTGGGTTGCTTGCTGACGCTGACGCTTTTGTTAGCTCCGCAGCAAATACAGGTTGTCGCGCTCGGTACGTCTCATTTTGTGAAGAGCTAACTGTATTAGCATTAGATATATTACTTGCGGTGGTATTTAATCGCACGTTTTGTGCACTCATACCAGAACCAGCAATATCAAACACATTATATAAACTCATAATTAGGCTCCTTGACTACCGAGGGCTTTTTTCAGGCCTTTAAATTTACCATTAAGAAACTGGACACTGGCCTGATACTCCATAGCATTCTGTGTATACAAGTTTCGTTCCACTTGTATATCAACAGAGTTGCCATCACCTGTATCTGTTTGATTTGGCGTACGAAATAATTCATTACCACCTACACTACGGGTACCACCGGCAATGTGTTTTTCATTGGTTCTTACCATGCTATTGCCGCTTAGTTGGTTAGACTTTGCCGTTTTTAATGCTGAGGCAAAGTCGATATCTTTTGCTTTATAGCCGGGCGTATCAGCATTTGCGATATTAGTAGCGAGCATTTCTGCTCTTTGCGAACGGATCAACATCGCATGCGGATGCACGCCTAATGCTTTATCAAAACTGATAGCCATAACTACCTCCAAAAAATTGACTTAGCATCAATGAAGCAATAAGTAAGCCAGCAATGAAAATAGTGATGATTAAAACAAAAAACGACGCAGTGAGCGTCGTTTAAAGGAGGGTAATATATTAAGAAGGTTATTTCTTTTGGTAAATAATACCGGGGTTACAGCGCACCATATCAAAGTCCGTACTTAAGCCAGACATAGACTCCGACGCACCTAAAAACAAATACCCTTTAGGGTTAAGTGCTTGAGAAAATTGTGCAATTATTTTAGCTTTCACTTCAGGTGAAAAATAAATTAAAACATTACGGCAAAATATAATATCGAATTTACCCATCAAGGCGTACGAGTCGAGTAAATTTAAATGCCGAAAGCTCACTTGTTTTTTTAATGAGTCAACCACTTGTGCCATACCATTGCCACTGTCTTTAAAGAACTTCTTACGGCGTTCAGCAGATAACCCACGAGCCAATGCCAATGCATCATATTCAGCGTGTTTACACATATCCAGCATGGTATTTGAGATATCTGTACCAATTATTTGTGCACCCATCTTTAAAACACCAGGGCTGCTGGATTGAAACTCAGCCACCGACATAGCAATTGAATAGGGTTCTTGGCCTGAAGAGCTCGCAGCAGACCATATTTTTAATGGCCTATTTAACGCTTTAAATTCAGGGAATAATCTGGTTTTAAGCAATTCAAACGGGTATTGATCTCTAAACCACAATGTTTCATTGGTTGTCATCGCATCAACAACGGCAGCACGTAACTGGCGCTCATGCACACCTAGCGTTTTAGTTACCAGTTCAGATAATGAATCAACATTAAATCGCGACATTAATGGCGCCAAACGGCTTTTAACCAAATACTGCTTATTTTCACCTAAAACAATACCGCACTGTTGTTCTAAAAATAAGCGAAATTGATCGTATTCTTTTTGCTGCAAATCTTTATTAGTCAAATCAATAACACCTGTGTTTATTAATCACAATGAACCCACTTATTAACGGCTGTAGCAAGCTCGTCTGGGTTAAATTTTGCAATAAAATCGTCAGCACCTACTTTTTCAATCATTGCTTGATTGAAAACACCGCTTAAAGATGTATGTAAAATAACATGAAGTGGTGCAAGTTTAGGATCGGCTTTAATCTCTGCAGTGAGTGTATAGCCATCCATTTCTGGCATTTCTACATCAGAAATTAATAACCCTACACGCTCTGTAATATCATTAACGCAATCAAGCTCTGCAATTTCTTTTAGTCTTCTTAGAGCTTCTTTACCATTTTTAGCAAGCTCAGTAGTAACACCTAAAGGCTCTAGCGCTCGTTTAACCTGATTTCGTGCCACGGCCGAATCATCGGCAATAAATACAATTCTTTCACCTAGGTCTTTTTGTATATTTCCTTGAGCAGCAACATCATCACTCACGGTAGTATTCACTGGGCAAATTTCGTTTAAGATTTTTTCTACGTCAAGTATTTCTACCAGTTCATTTTCAATTTCAGTGACGGCTGTTAAATAAGAATAGCGACCCGCACCTGATGGCGGTGGCATTATTTTTTCCCAGTTCATATTAACAATTCGCTCAACACCACCAACTAAAAAGCCCTGCACTGTGCGGTTATATTCTGCAATGATAATAAAGCCATCCTCTATGCTTTTTATAGGTCGCCCGCCAACAGCCATAGATAAATCAATCACCGAAATAGTTTGGCCTCGAATATGCGCTACACCACGAATATAAGCGTTAGATTTTGGCATGCTCGTTAATGGAGGACATTGAAGAACTTCTCTCACCTTAAACACATTAATGCCGAAGCGCTGACGCCCGTTAAGCTTAAATAACAATAATTCCAAGCGGTTTTGCCCAACCAACTGAGTACGCTGGTTTACTGAGTCTAAAATACCGGCCATTTAAATCTCCTAAGAAAACAAATATAAGGAACGATAATTGCTTTCAATTAATAAAGCGTCATAACACAACGGGGGCGTCTAAATTCTGACGCAAAATATTTATACCCTGTCTGCAACCATAAGCATAGTCGAAACATTATGAGTTTGTTAAAAAAAACCAGAAGATACAGTGTTTTTTATTTTCTTGCTAGCCTCTGCTTCACTTTGCCACTAAAGGCTCAAGTATTTAGCAAAGAATCGCTTCAAGAAATGGCTGTATCTTATGTTGCTCAAAAAGCAGTAACTACAAATGATAACAAAATACAGTTTAGCGCATTACCGTTAGATAGCCGCATACCCGATCGCCAGTGTAACTCTGAGCCAGAGTTAGTAACGCCAAGCGAGCCCCCTTTTAACCGTCAAGTCACCATTCAAATAAAATGTAACGATAGTGACAACTGGGCACAATACGTTCATGTCAGAATCACTGAATCAGCACCTGTTGTTGTTGCAACTACTAATTTAGCACGAGGTGAAGTAATTACTCCATCCCATTTAAGTATTGATATGCGTCCTGCGCACTTTATACGTGTTCAGTACCTTGATGATCCTGCGCTACTTATTGGTAGCCGCAGTAAACGTAATATTCGTGAAGGTATGCCTGTGCTGCTCAATCAAATTTGTATGGTTTGCAAAGGCGACTCTGTCAACATTTTTGCTAATATTAAAGGGTTAAGAGTAAAAACGACGGGTGTTGCATTAGAGGATGGAACCTTAGGTGAACAAGTACGAGTAGAAAACAAAAAAACAGGTAAAGTTTTAAATGCACGAGTAGATGGTGTAGAGTCTGTGCAAGTAAATATTTAATGTGAATTTATGCTAAAGTATCTTTAGTAAATGCCGATATATAGGCATCAGTTGGGTAATAAACGGGTTTTTATCATGGTCGGTCAAGTAAATAAATCAAATCAACAGCCTGGTGTTTTAACGAACACTCAACAGCAAAAAGTTGATTTAAAAAGAGATAATGCAAATACACAGGCTGCACAAACGCCTTCACCTAAAGCTGCAAGTGACTCGGTGAGCTTAACACCGCAAGCCAAGCAACTAAAATCTTTGCAAGAAAAAGCAGAGCAGTCTTCTGGTTTTGACAGTAATAAAGTTGCTGAACTTAAAAAAGCCATTACCGAAGGCAAGTATCAAATAGATAGTGAGAAACTTGCCAAAAACTTAGCAGATTTCGAGTTTAATGTTTATGGCTGATCACAATAGTTTAATTACGATTAAACTAAACGAACAAATCAATTGTTTAACAACCTTGAGTGAGCTTCTTACTCAAGAGCTTAATGCTATTGCTTCTCGTCGAGGCGAAGGTTTAAAAGAAATTGCCCAACAAAAAATGTCTTTTTTAACCAGTATAAGCACCCTAGATAAAGAACTAAGTAAACTGATTGCCAGTAATGATCAGCAAACAGATGAAAACGCTGACTTAATAAAGCTGACCAGAACTAAGCTTGAGCAATGTCAAAAACAAAATGAAGTTAACGCTCACGCAGCACATCAGGCACAGTTAAGTGTAAAACAGTTGAAAGGTATTTTAATTGGTGCGCCATCATCGATGACCTACGACCAAGCTGGCAGCGTTGTAAATACTGATAACAGTATTGTGCGTAACCTAAAAGCCTAAAAGAATACCCATAAAAAAACGCCTAAACGATAATTCGTTTAGGCGTTTTTTTATGGGTAATAATTTGTCGCTTAGTAATAAGTGACTTTTTTCACTTCCCGTGGCTTTATCTCACCTATGTACAAGTCGTGCACGCGTTTCATATTAAGCTCAAGCTCGGTTATATACATATCATTAACGGCATATGTTTTTATAATTTGCGCACCTTTAATAATACCTTGTACTTTGCTTTGTAAATAATCATCTTGGGCAATAGAGCCTGCAACCGTTGTACCTGCGGTAATTTTTTGCCCGTATACTTGCTCTGTTAGTTCGCGATAAGCCTCGAGCTTTGAAGCCTTAATGGCCATAAGTTGTTTTTGAGTGTCATTACTTCCCGACTGCAAACTAATGGGCGCGTACCCTATTGCTTTTAATACAGGGTAATTATTTGGCTCAACATATTTATATTCAACGTGCTTATCAAATATATTGCTACAACCGCTTAACGTTAAGCAGCCTAATGTGATCATTAATGGCATTACTCGCATCATACAGGGCCTTTAAAAACTAATTAAACTCAGTTATGCACGTTTAATGCCAGTGATACCTATATTCTGTAACAACAAATAATAGTGGTACATTACTTGCTGAGACTCATTAACGCTAACGTTTAATTGGAGTAAGAGTATGAAGTCGTTTTTAAAAGCAGTATTAGCAGGATTAAGCACCACTGCTGTATTAACGTTTTCACCTTTTACCCACGCTCAGTGGTATGAGTCTACAGGCCATGCGGTTATTCAAAATAGCGACATTCCCGGTGCAAAGGCCGCTGCAATAAAAGATGCAATTACCCAAGCCCTTGTATTCTCTGGGGCACGGGTGAGCTCGGTGCAAACGCTTGTTGATGGTGTTTTAACTCAAGATCAGCTAAAAATAAGTAGCCAAGGCGAAATTCAAAAAATAGAGCTTGTCAGTGAAAACCGCAGCAGTGATGAGTTTGCAATTACCTTACGCTTAGATATCTTTGCGCAAACAGAGCAATGTCCACAAAGTAACTTTAATAAGTTTATAGCTGTCACGCAAAGCCAATTAACAAATCGTGAACAAGCGAGAATGGGTCAAATATTTGACATTAACAAAGCAGTCAGTAAAAACATTTATACCTCGTTGCAAAAATCAAAAATGAGTGCAATACCCGTTGCCTATTTCAACAAAGCTATAAAGGTTGATACCTACTTTAATCAACAGCATGACTATTCAAACAGTCAGTTAGAGGAAATTTCATCGCGCAGTAACGCGCAATACGTGTTGTTAAGCCAAATTACCAGTTTATCCACCAGCGATAAACTCAATAGCGACTATGCATTTTGGCAAGATGAAAGCTATCAGCGTCACTATCAAATAGAGTTTAGTTTATTTAATGGCACTACTTATGAGCCCTTGTGGCAACAAAGCTATCAAAGCCAAGCCATTTGGCCATTTGAAAAAACAGCCATTATTGATGTAAATAGCAATCGCTTTTGGCAATCACCTTTTGGCCAAAGCATAAATGAAATAAACCAAACCTTAAGCTACGATTTGCAAGCTGCCATGGCGTGTTTACCCACACAGGGTAAAATACTGCACATGGAAAACAGCAAAGTGGTAATTAATTTAGGTAAAGCACATGGCCTAGAAAAAGGCCAACAGCTGAGTATTGCTCATCATAATTATTTAACAGACGCGCAAGGCAACACCATGCCGCATACTATAACCACTTTGAACCGTATTCGTGTAGAGCAGCTATATCAGCATAGCGCCATTGCCGTCAGTATTAATGATCAGCCTTTACCGGGCGTACAAATTAACGATATTGTGGAAGTTGCAACGCCCTAAAGTACTTGGGCTAGCTTAACTTTTAAATTATCGTGAGCGCTTAACCAATCAGCTAACTGCTCAACCCCAGATAAATGCGGGTAATGCTTTCGACAGGCTAATACAATATTACGTTGCTGATTAGGAAAAATAGGCAAATAATGAATTCCCTCTCGGGGTATTGCAGCAAGTTTTGGCACAAACGTAACCCCATCGTCCATTGCCACCAGCGCTAGTAAGGTTTCTAAGCTGTTGCCTTGGTACTGGCTAGAAACATCCACTCCTGCCGAAAAACAAAACTGCTGAGCTTGATCTTTAAAGCAATGGCCATCACTTAACATTAATAGGTTACTGCCTTGAAGATCTTGCAGTGCTACCTTTTTATTTACAGCTAAAGCGTTATCAGCAGATACCGCAACTAAAAAGTCTTCTTTATATACATTAATAGTATGGTAATTTTTTAGCTCAGGTACATCCGCTAAAATTGCAAAATCCACCTCGCCACTGTCTAGCGCAGCTAAAATGGTAGAAGTTTGCATTTCAATAAACGAAAACTGACTTTGAGTAAATGCCGCTTTCATTGATGTAAGCAGTGTAGGTAGTAAATACGGGGCAATAGTAGGAATAATACCAATACCCAGCTTGCCCTGTAACGGTTGGTTAGAAGTAGCAGCCAGTTCTTTTAATATTTGAGTTTGTTCTAATATAAGAGTGATTTGTGTCAACAAACGTTCACCTTGGGTTGTTAAGGTAACGTGCTTAGTTGAACGGTCAAATAATATAACCCCTAATTCTTGTTCTAGCTTTTTAATTTGCCCACTCAAGGTGGGCTGGCTTACAAAGCAAGCGTCGGCCGCTTTGCGAAAATGTTTAAAATGCGCAACGGCTTTTACATATTCTAAATCTTTTAAGTTCATATTCACACTCAACCTGATAGCTTATGCCTATCAGTTTAATACAAACAAACGATTGGAACTATATTTAATTGTTCGCCATAATGGCTATCAACAAATCAAGAGGAACTAAAAACATGTTAAACAATATTGAAGGTCAAACAATCCCTAACGTTACATTTGCAACGCGTCAAAACGACGAATGGAAATCAGTAACTACTGATGACATTTTTAAAGGCAAAACAGTCGTTGTGTTTTCACTACCTGGTGCATTTACACCAACGTGTTCATCAACTCACCTACCACGCTACAACGAGTTAGCTGGTGTACTTAAACAAAATGGCGTTGACGACATTGTTTGTGTATCAGTAAACGACACCTTTGTAATGAACGCATGGGCTGAACATCAAGAAGCGCAAAACATTACCTTACTACCAGATGGTAACGGCGAATTTACTGACGGCATGGGCATGTTAGTTGATAAAAACGATTTAGGTTTTGGTAAGCGCAGCTGGAGATACTCTATGCTGGTTAAAGATGGCGTAGTAGAGAAAATGTTCATCGAACCAGATTTACCAGGCGACCCGTTTGAAGTATCAGACGCCGACACTATGCTTGATTACATCAACCCAACTCAAGTAAAACCAGAGGCGGTTACTCTATTTACTAAGCCTGGCTGCCCTTTCTGTAAAAAAGCAAAAGAGCTACTTACAGCTAAAGGCTTTGCTTTTGAAGAAATCGTAATGGGTGCTGGCGCATCACTTACCAGCCTTAAAGCGGTATCGGGCCGTGAAACCGTACCACAAGTATTTATTGGCGGTAAGCACATTGGCGGCTCAGACGATTTAGAAAAATACTTTGCTTAATTAAGTAAATAAAACAGGGGCTGCAACGCCCCTGTTTATTAAAGGAAAAACACTATGAAAGAATTGCAAACCGACGTTGTTGTTATAGGTGCAGGTACCGCTGGTTTAAGTGCCTACCGTAATGCAAAACAATTTACTCAAAACGTACTTATGATTGAATCAGGCCCATACGGTACAACCTGCGCACGTGTTGGTTGCATGCCAAGTAAGTTATTGATTGCTGCAGCAGAAGCCGCGCACTCAATAGAAATGGCACCTGCCTTTGGAGTTCACAGCTCAAAACCGGTTATTGACGGTAAAACCGTTATGGCACGAGTTAAAAGTGAGCGCGATCGCTTTGCAGGATTCGTAGTAGAAGCCGTAGATGAAATACCTAGCGAAGATAAAATTCGTGGCTATGCACAGTTTTTAGACGCCAACCGCGTGCAAATAGATGAGCACACCATAATCACTGCTAAACGCTTTGTAATAGCAACAGGTTCACGCCCATCTTACCCTGGCGTATTTAATAACTTTGGCGACCGACTGATTATTAATGACGATGTATTCGACTGGGATGATTTACCAGAATCAGTAGCCGTATTTGGCCCAGGCGTTATAGGCCTTGAAATTGGCCAAGCGTTGCATAGATTAGGGGTAAAGGTAAAACTCTTTGGTGTAGGTGGTGCCATAGGCCCATTAACCGACCCAGTAGTGAAAGATTACGCTAACACCGTCTTTGCAGAAGAATTTTATGTTGATACCGACTCAAACGTTTCAGATATGAAACAAGTAGGTAATAAAGCAGAGCTAACCTACACCGACAAACAAGGTGTTAAACATACTGAGCAGTTTGACTATGTTCTGGCTGCAACCGGGCGAGTACCAAACACCGATAAACTAGGGTTAGAAAACACCGGCATAGAGCTTGATGAACGTGGCGTACCACTCGCTGATGCCCACACTATGCAATGTGGCGACTCTCACATATTTATTGCCGGCGATGCCAGTAACATGATCCCACTGCTTCACGAAGCATCCGATCAAGGCACTATCGCAGGGCAAAACGCAGGCCGCTACCCTCAAGTGCGTGCTGGTTTACGTAGAGCTAAAATTGCCGCTGTGTTTAGCGACCCACAAATAGCCATGGTTGGTGAAAGCTTTAAAGAAATTAGCCAACGATTAGGCAGCTGTGATTGCTTTGAAATAGGCGAAGTCAGCTTTGAAAACCAAGGTCGTAGCCGCGTTATGCTAAAAAACAAAGGTCACATGCGTGTGTATGCCGAGCACGGCACAGGCTTATTTTTAGGTGCTGAATTTATAGGCCCACAAGCAGAGCACATTGCTCACTTATTAGCATGGGCTGTACAAAACAAAATGACTGTACCGCAAATGCTAGATATGCCTTTTTATCACCCTGTTATTGAAGAAGGCCTGCGCACTGCACTGCGTGATTTAAACGCTAAATTAAAATTTGGCCCAGACATTATTAACCATTGTATGGAATGTGGCCCAGGCGCATAACACATCACTAATACACACTTGCTACTCAAAGCCAAAACCATTGTTTTGGCTTTTTTTATGTTAAAAACTGGTATATAAAATGGAGTTTAAACTGCTACACTCAGATTAATAAACAAACAAAAATGGACCGAAAATGAGCAATAATAAATATAGACTTGTCACTCGCAGCGATTTTGACGGCCTAGTGTGTGCCGTATTACTTAAAGATTTAGATTTAATCGACGATATTTTATTTGTGCATCCAAAAGACATGCAAGACGGTAAAATAGCCATTACCAGCAACGACATTACCACTAACCTCCCCTATGTTGCCGGTTGTCATATTGCATTTGATCATCACTTGAGTGAAACCGTTCGTAACGCAAGCGATATAAAAAACCACATTATTGACCCAGATGCGCCCTCTGCAGCACGCGTTGTATACGACTATTATGGCGGTGCAGAGAAATTCCCTAATATTTCAACTGACATGATGGAAGCGGTCGATAAAGGGGATTCTGCACAATTTACAAAAGACGAAATTTTAAACCCAACAGACTGGGTACTGATGAACTTTATTATGGATGCGCGCACAGGACTTGGCCGTTTTCGTGAATTCAAAATTTCTAATTACCAGTTAATGATGAAGTTAATTGACGCCTGTAAAGATCACAGCATAGAACAAATACTAGCAATGGAAGATGTTGCCGAGCGTGTTGCTTTATACCACGAGCACAACGCACAGGCTAAAGAGCAAATAGACCGCTGCTCATCAGTACACGACAACTTAGTGGTCCTTAATTTAACCGAAGAAGAGACCATATTCGCCACTAATCGCTTTGTTATTTATGCCATGTTCCCCGAGTGTAATATCTCAATTCATAAAATGTGGGGGCTTAAAAAGCAAAACGTGGTGTACGCCATTGGTAAATCAATCACCAACCGCAGCTCAAACACCAATGTGGGCGAGTTATGCCTTAAATACGGCGGCGGCGGCCATTTAAATGCCGGTACTTGCCAAGTAGACACTGACAAAGCTGAGCAGGTACTGAGCGAGCTTATCGCTACAATTACTAGTGATGGCTGAGTTATAGCCTCAGGGTTCGGGGTTCGGCAAAGTATTTTATAAAGCGGGCTAATTGATAGCTCGCTTTTTTTATTATGTAAATTTAATGGAGGGCTTCGTTGAGCTGTGAACCAGTCATTCAGGTGAGTCGTAATTGTCTTAGTAATAATAAAAGGATATTCTCCCCTTTTTCACATCTTTAAATAAGCGGCAGTAGTATAATATTTATAGTTGGTAGTAACTTATACCATTTGCTATTAATATAAGTTCATAAAATAAGGATGTTTTCACGCTAAAATAGGAAAAGTGTCCTCAGATAAAGCTGTTATATAATAATTGGAATCTTATATGTGGATTAAAAAATTTTGGAAACCTCTTTTGTCTTTATTAGTGGTAGTAACAACGTTAGTCGTCGCCATATTTTCATATGTGAGCGTTTTTAATGGTTCATTATCCAAAAATTCCAATGACTGGGGAGCATTTGGCAGTTATTTGAGCGGTACTGCTGGTGTTGTGATTGCACTGTTTGCCGTCATCTGGCTTATTTATTCGGTAAGCATCCAAAAGGAAGAAATTGAAAAACTTAAAAATGAATTAAATAAATCAGCAATAGAACAAGAGCAACAGACTGAAATTAGCGCTTTAACTGCATTAATTAGTTCTTACGGCACTTCTGCTCAGGTTACACAATTGAAGCTAAATGGTTGTAATGACGGAACTAATCATATCTCAAACAATGAATCAATTACTTCTATAAAGACCCAGTTAAAGCATGAGCTTGCAAAAGTAAATGAGTATACCGCTAAGCTGGAAGCAAAACTCGTACAACGTACATAGTAATACATTTTTGTCGGATGTTGTGGCTTAGCTTCGCCACTTACCCGACCCAAGTCAAAATGTAGGTTGGTTAAGCCGAAGGCGCCACCCAACAGGCTTTCAAATTCACTTTTTATCCGCAAATGGCACAAAGCTGGCATTGCTACAAATATACTACATAGATTTCATATAGAAACAAAGAAAAGACATAACTCATTGATTTTATTGGTAGCCCCTGCAGGAATCGAACCTGCAACTGCCCCTTAGGAGGGGGCCGTTATATCCATTTAACTAAGAGGCCACGTTGGGTGCTAAGTACTAAGTGTTTGGAAATTATAACGGCATCTGGTTTTTTATATCAAGCATCAAATTAAGTTAATTACTTGATAAATATATATCTTCTTTATTTAGTACGTAAAGCGGTATAAATGTTCGGCTGCTGGCGGCAAGGCGCTTATTCTCAATATTTATCACGCGAGCATTAATAACAACCCCATCGGCACGGTAAATTAAAGTACCCGATAAAACATGGCTGGCTATATTCGTACCTGCAAGCTTTCGAGTGTCTCGCGTGAATGTAAAGTCACCTTGATTGTTTACGGTAATTAAATTGGCTGTTTTAAAATCAACCGCACTATAACCAAATTTTTGCAGCTGATGTATAAAGGTTTCTGATAACTGATTACCTAACTGGCTTGCTGTATTTAAACTTGCGTCTAAATCAACGAACGAAGTAACCGCAATCGCTGCATCTTGCGGGGCTACTTGCATGGTGTCGGTTAAATCAAGTGCCATTTGCTCTACGTAGTTAACTAAACTTTTATGGTGCTTGTTTGGGTTAAATTGCGTTGTATCAGCATATTGTTCTTGCTCGTCATTGCGCTGCATTTGCGCCATGATCTGATTAAAATCAAGATCACTAACGACCGTTTGCTCAGACTCAGCTTTAGGTGCCCCACCCATTAAATTACAACCTGAAATAAATATTGATAACGCACTTATGCTAATTAAAGCTGAGCGTTTAGCTAAGTTAACCATAGTAAACCTCACTTACTCGCTTGTTTTAGCATGATGCCATCAGCACTGTTGCTGCTATTTAACGCATCAATAACTGATTGCGGAATAAAACCCTGTGCAGAGCCTACAACCGCTTTACTCGCTAAGCCAACAATTCGTGCATTTACTAATATGCCGCCTTGGTGGTTTACTAGCGTACCCGCTAATACGTAACTAAAGTTTTGTTCTTGGTTTAGCTCTAAATAATCGCGGCTAAACACAAAATCACCACCAGGGGTTACACGCATATAATCAGTGGTTTTAAAATCAATGACCGGCACACCAAAATTATGCAGCTCGTGCATAAAACTCTCTGCGATTTGGTTACCTACTAAATCAGCATTGTTGTAGTCACGGTCTAAAAAAACAAAACTTGATACCGCCAATGGCGTTTTAGTATTTACGTACTGTAAGTTTTCAGCCATGTCTTGCATGATGCCACGCACATAGTGATTAATATTTTTACGGGTTGGTGTATTTACTTGTTTGTTTTTATTCATCACTGCAGCTTTATTTTGATACAGAGAATCAGTATTTGTTGGTGCAGCTACAGGGCGTTGCTCAAAAAACATAGGCGCATCGTCGGTAATTTGCGTGTCACTATGGTTTGTCATTTGTGAACAACCAAAGCCCAGTGGCAAACATAAAGTTAATAGTAGGCGTTTCATGTGTGCTCCTAATTAATATTCACTGCGGTAGATATAGTCACCGCGCTGCTGTATTTTTTCATTACTCCACATCACATTGATGGGAATTTCAGTACTTGCGGCAGATACAATCTGATTAGTTTGCATATTTACCATGCGAGCATTAACAATATAAGCATGTTCTTGACGGGTTAAAGTACCAGTAATGACAAAGTCAATAATCTGACGCTGCTTTAAGTTACTGGTACTACGGCTTAACACTGAATCAGCGCTCGCTGATAAATTAATCTGGTTTTCAAGCCGGTATTCAACTGTGTTGTACCCTAACTGAGTAAATTGGGTTATTAAGCTTTCTTGAACTTGCTGACTAAGCCCTGCTCCCTGCCCTTGGGCAATTTGTGAATCCAAAGCATTGGCTAAATAAAAGCTGCTGACCGCAATTGATGCGGTGCTTTTAAAAGGCTCTTTGATATGGCTAAGCTGGGCACTCAAGCTATTCACGTACTGGTCGAGCGTATAAGGTGCCATGACTGCTTTAGGCGCATCAGTGCTTATACTCGGCTTTGGCTGGGGTGTTAAGCTACAGCCCGCTAAATTTAATAATAGTAAGGGTAACAAAAGGCGCATAGTTGCCATCCTCTAAAAACATAATAGTTACAAAGCAATTATTATGCCTAATACCCTAGATACATATTTATTTTAATGGCTGTTGGGTGTAATGGCTCACAATGCAGTTGATTTGGCGCTGTTTAAGTTTATCGCAATCGGCAGCGGCATTCTCTTGATTTTGATAAGCCCCAAGCTTTAAACGGTAGTAAGTCATGCCACTCACGTTAATAGTTTCTACATTCGCCACAAATTCGCCCTGAAATAACGAAGATGCACTGGCCTTTATTTGATTTAAACTTTGGCTAAATCATTTTTACCTATAAACGTTACAATATTCAAAAAAGCATGTCATACGATTATTTCTTGGATGGGTTTAAACTAATAATTACTTTGATTTTTCTAAAGCTGAACTTGAAGTTATCTCACCAGCTTTTGAGGTTGGTTGAAGCTTATTGACTTTACTTTGGTTTGGATTCTGCTTTGCAGCAACTTTTAATCGGTGTATCAATAACTTTAAATCTTGTTCAATTACTAACAAACGGTCAACCCCAACTTTAGCAGCTTTCCACTGTAGTGAAGACACTTTTAACTGCATTAACTCCTCGCTTGAGAGGTTTAATCGCTGTTGTTTAGATGCTACCTGCGAAGACTTATCAATATTTTCTGTGCTAGTGCAGGCTGATAAAGTGAAGGAAAGTACACAGACTAACAACAATGAAAAGTTTTTGTAGGGGTTTTTATGTTGCATACTAAAGCAGACACTCTTATGTGTAGGTATAATTTCATTAGCCTCTTCTGATATATATTAATATTAGAGGAGGCTAATTAAAAATTTAAATTACAATTTTATAATCTGATTGGTTTATCCGTGTAATTACTCACAAAGCAATCAACTTTATAAAATTTAAACACTTCACAATCATCCTCGGCGCTCTTAAAGTTATAGTATTCACCTAACTTTAATCGGTAATAGGTTTTATTATTGACCTTGGCTTTTTCCACGTTAGTAGTAATTTTATCTCTGAATAGAGGCGCCGCTTTTCTATTAATTTTCTTCCACTGCTTAGCAACACTTTCTTCTGAATCAAGCGACGCTACCTGCAAAGCAAATACCTTTTTATCAGTATCAACCATTGCCACTTTTGTTGCCTTCGATATTTTAGAAGCGACCTTTTTATTCATCCTTGGATTAATAGCTTTCACTGGCGAACGAACAGAGCGGTTACTGTAGCTTTTTGAAGGGGCTGTAATCATTTTTTTAGGTACACTTGCATAGCGACTGTTATATCGCTGATTTTGTAGATCGTCCCTATTAGTTGGTTTTGCGTAGCGATTACTATATCTTTGCTTTGGGCGCTCAACTTTATCTGACGTGCTTGCGTAGTTATTACCATACCTGAGGTTTGGCGATGTATTAGCCTTAATTGATGAGCGTGCATAGCGATTGCTAACAGCCTGATTTGATTGCGCTATTGCTTTACTATTAATAATATCTAAATTATCAACTAAATATGTAAGCTCGCGTTCTAGCTTTAATAGCCGTTCAATACCAGAGCGCGCCTGTTGCCATTGCAAAGCGGCATCTTTTAGCTGTGCAAGCTCAAGTGCGGTAATGGTTACATATTCGGGCGAGTCTTTCACTTGTTCATTTAACGATGTTTTATCAGGCGATATTGTACAGCCACTCCCTATTAACATAAGTAAAGCTATAACTAGATATCGGTGATACTTTATGCTGTATTCACACATTGATTGTTTCTCTTTCAACAGTTTAGACCACTAAATTGAGCCAATTTGCGATTGGCTTAATAAAGCACGTTAACTACAAAACAACTTGGGTTAACATAAAGATTACAACACAAACCCAGATCTGTCTGTATAACTGCAAAAATAGTTATAGTTAAAATTATGTAAAAGTGATTTTACAATCAAAAAAAGCGCCATATAGGCGCTTTAAATAATGATAAGTTTATTTAGATTAATGTTTTAATGAAGGTTTTAAGCTCATCAGCAAATTCATCACGGCGCAAAGCAAATTCTATCGTCGCCTTCAAATAACCAACTTTACTGCCACAGTCATGGCTTCGGCCTTTAATAGCATAAGCGTCTACTTTTTCGTCTTGCATAAGCATCGCAATTGCATCTGTTAGTTGAATCTCATCCCCTGCACCTTGAGGTGTCTTAGCTAATAATGGCCAAATATTTTTGCTCAACACATAACGACCAACCACAGCAAGGTTTGAAGGTGCCTCGTCAACGGGTGGTTTTTCTACCATGCTCTTAATGGGTGAGCTTTCACCTTGGTTTAACTCAACATCACCTAAATCAACAACACCAAATTTATCTACATCATCTTTAGGAACTGGTTCAACCATAATTTGGCTATGTTTACTTTGCTCAAAACGAGAGATCATCTCTGCTAAGTTATCTTTCGTTAAATCACTTTCTACTTCATCGATAATAACGTCGGGTAAAATAACCACAAAAGGTTCATTGCCAATAATAGGGGCGGCACAGTTAATAGCATGGCCTAGGCCTTTTGCTTCACCTTGACGTACATGAATAATGGTCACATCTTTAGGGCAAATAGACTGTATTTCGGCAAGTAATTGCCGCTTTACACGTTTCTCTAACGTTGCCTCTAGTTCAAAGCTGGTATCAAAATGATTTTCAATCGAGTTTTTACTCGAATGCGTTACTAGCACTATCTCTTTAATACCAGCGGCAACCGCTTCGCTAACAACGTATTGAATGAGTGGACGGTCTACAACGGGCAGCATTTCTTTTGGAATTGCTTTAGTTGCCGGTAACATACGTGTTCCAAGGCCGGCTACGGGGATCACTGCTTTCATTATGCTCTCCTTATTTTTTAAACTGAAAATGGGTATTGAATAGCCTCGTGGCATTGATAACCAACCACCTCAAAATCATCACGTGTTACCCATGTTTCTATATCTTCGAGTGACTTAATCTCTGGGTTGATTTTTAATTGGGGAGAAGCATATGGCTCGCGCTTTAATTGCACATCTCGCATTAAATCAAGCTGGTTCTCATAAATGTGAGCATTGGTAATTTTATGATATGCCTTACCCGCTTTATGGCCGGTAATTTGGGCAACTAACGCAAGTAATACAAAGCATTGAATTTGATTGAAATTAAGCCCCAGTGGAACATCACAGCTGCGTTGGTAAGACGTTAAATAAAGAGTATCGCCCAATAACGAAAACGTATGCGTATGCATACATGGACGCAGGCAACCAAGTTCAAATTCACCCGGGTTGTAAAATGTAATAATTTCGCCGCGATCATCTATGCCATTTTTTAAATTATTAATGACCTTTGCCAGTTGATCCAGTGTTGAACCATCAGGGCGTTGCCAACCACGTCCTTGAACGCCATAAACGCGCCCCATATCATCCTCACCTTTGCGGTTAGGATTATTGAGCCACGCATTATTTTCATTGGCGTTGGCATCCCAGGTTTTACAACCTATATTACGAAACTGTTCAGCACTGTCGTACCCTCTTAAATAACCTAACAATTCGGCAATCGCCGCTTTGTAATAGCTCTTTCGAGTCGTGATCATAGGAAACTGATTATTAGCCACATCGTATTCTAAATCAGCGTTTATAACCGTTAAACAACGCGTGCCAGTGCGTTTATTTTCAACCCACTGTCCTTGGTCAACAATGCGCTGACATAATTCTAAATATTGTTTCATCTAACTTCTTCTTTTAAACTTTTGCCGCTGTTTGCGATTGTGGTTGTTTATACGCCCAAATAAGTAAGCCTAACCCGCCAATTATCATCGGTAACGATAGAATTTGCCCCATTGAAATAAAGTCGGCAAATAACCCCAATTGCGCATCGGGTTGGCGAAAATACTCAATACAAAATCTAAATACGCCATAGCCTAATAAAAATACACCCGATACACTTCCTGCAGGGCGTGGCCGTTTAATAAACCATAATAATATGACAAACAATACAAAGCCTTCAAAGAAAGCTTCATAAAGTTGTGATGGGTGACGAGCAAGCGGGCCTCCGGTTGGGAATACCATAGCCCATGGTACATCGGTAGTACGGCCCCATAATTCGCCATTAATAAAGTTACCAATACGCCCGGCAAGTAAACCAACAGGCACTAAAGGTGCTACAAAATCGCCAACTTGTAATAAGGATTTTTTACGTGTCCAAGCAAAAATAGCAACAGCAGTGATCACCCCAAGTGTACCGCCATGAAACGACATGCCACCTTGATCGATTCTAAATAAATATAAGGGGTTTTCAATGAAATAGCTAAATTGATAAAACAGAACATAACCAATACGCCCACCTAATATAACGCCCAGCATGCCATAAAAGAGTAAATCACTGACTTCGTCTTTAGTCCAACCCGAACCTGGTTTTTTCGCTTGACGATTAGCAAACCACATCGCAAACGCAAAACCAATTAAGTACATTAACCCATACCAACGAACGCTAAGTGGTCCAACAGAAAATATTATTGGATCAATTTGAGGAAATTCCAGTGCCATAAAAATAAACCTTTAGCTAAAAACCATTTTAATAGCGATGAAAACCAGTAACATCGCGAAAACTTTCTTAATTGTATTCACAGGTAAGTAGTGCGTTGCCTTAGCTCCAATTGGTGCTATAAACCATGAGGTAACAACAATCCCAAATAAAGCGGGTAAATATACAAACCCCATAAAACCATGCGCTAAGTCAGTTACTTGCCAACCAGCGCTGATGTAACCAATAGAACCAAAAAAAGCAATTACAATACCACATGCAGCAGCGCAACCAATTGCCTTTTTAATATCAACCGAAAAATAATGCAACATAGGCACGAGTAATGCGCCACCACCAATACCTATCAACCCAGACAAAGCACCCATTACCGCACTAATACTACCCAGTACAGGGCCTGTGGGCAGAGGATGTTCTGCGCCTGCTTTATTACGAGCAGAAAGTACCATTCTCATTGCAATAAAAACCACACTGACCGCAAACACCGTTCTTAACATTTTCTCAGGGATAAAGCTGGCAGCAAAACCACTAACCAATGCGCCAATGGCCACACCCGACATAACCCAGGGGGCAATTTTCCAAGGCACATTATCATTTTTATGATGAGCTAATGCTGAAGAGGTAGAAGTAAATAAAATTGAAGCTAAAGATGTTGCTATGGCGATAACTAACACATGATCAGCAGCGGCTACATCAAAACTAAGCAGCAAACTACTTAGCACTGGCACAATAATTAAACCACCGCCTATACCTAGTAGCCCTGCTAAAAAACCAACAACGCAACCTAATAGCGCACAACTTGCAACTAGAAGTCCTAGTTCATACATAGTTATCTCTAATACATTTAATTATATGTATATTTTAATTGATTATATAAACAATTACAGCTCTATCATTTAGGTGTATAAAATAAATTACCTAGCTGATGCTCTATCATAAAATTACGGGTTAACCTTAGTACTTGTTTAGCGTTAGGCTGTGCTAAACATTCACTTAGTAATTGTTCCATATCGCTTACATTTAAGCGTCTTAGCACCCATTTCACTTTATTTAGTGACGATAAATTCATGCTTAAACGCCTATAACCCATAGCAATCAGTAATATTGCGCCTTCGGGGTCGCCGCCAAGCTCCCCACATAAACTAAAAGGCAATTCGTAATGCTCACACTCAATGGCAATATTATTTAGTACGCGCAATACCGCGGGGTGATAAGGATTAAACAAATCGGCTACACGTGCATTTGCCCTGTCTACGGCTAATAAGTATTGAGTTAAGTCGTTACTACCGACTGAGCAAAAATCAACTTTTCTAGACCACTCTGGTAGCATAAATACACTCGAAGGTACCTCAAGCATAATGCCAATATCTGGCTTTTCTATTAGTTGCTCTGGAAATGCTTCGCTTAATTCATAATAAGCTTGATTAAACAGTGCCAGTGACTCTTCAACTTCATCAGTGCCACTGATCATCGGTAACATTATTTTTAAATTACCTAAGCCAATATTGGCTTTTAACATCGCTTTGAGTTGATCTAAAAAAAGCTCGGGGTGGTCTAAGCTAATTCTAATACCACGCCATCCTAAAAATGGGTTTTCTTCGGTGATATTAAAATAATCTAAAACTTTGTCGCCACCAATATCTAAGGTACGCATAACCACCGGATTAGGATAATAGCTGCTAAGTACTTCGCGGTACCACTTTTCCTGTTCTTGTTGCGAAGGAAACTGCCCCTTTTGCATAAACCACGCTTCGGTTCTGTAAAGGCCAACACCATCACAAATATGGGCACTATTTTGTTGGGTATTAAGCTCAAGCCCTGCATTAAGCAATAAACTAATATGCTCGCCGTCTAACGTGATTGCTGGCAGTGCTTGTTCTTCTAAAAATCGATTGTTAAGCAAGTTATCTTGGTATTGTAACTCGGTATACTCATCAATAAGCATTTGCGAAGGCGAAATATATAAACGCCCAGAAAAGGCATCTAAAATCATTTCTTTGCTATCAAACTGCAATAGCGGTAAATCTTCAATACCCCAAATCGCAGGCACACCCATAGCACGGGTTAAAATAGAAGCGTGGCTATTAGCTGAACCATTAATGCTCACAACCCCAGCTAAACGCTCATTGGGCACCTCTGCTAACATCGCAGGGGTTAATGTATGCGCTATTAAAATGGTGTTTTCAGGGTAGTCTTTTATTGCGTGCTCGGTATTCACTAAATGATGCAGCACCCGTAAGCCAATGTCTTTTACATCAACTGCACGCTCTTTAATGTAAGGGTCTTGCATTTCGTTAAACTGCGCAACTAAACGTTCAATCACAATTTTTAATGCACTTTTTGCACACCACCCCTCTTGTAATTGCGCTTCTACATTATGACCTAAACTTTTAGCATCTAATAATTGCTGATATACATCAAATACAGCCAGCGCTTCTTGCGGTATGGTGTCGCTTAATGTCATCGATAAGGTACTAAACTCTTTACGGGTTGCAGCAACCGCTTGGGTGAATAAACGCCGCTGTTCATTAACATCGCTATTTTTAGTAAGCTCTATAGACTTAAAGTTAAGTTTAGGAATAACAACAAATGCTTTACCTATGCTGATCCCTGGTGCACTAGAGACGCCTTTTAATACAGACGTTTGATGGGAAGACTCATCTTGGCGCAAAACTTCTTTTATTTCGGCATGGGCTAATTGCGAAGCTAACTGCGCAGAAAGCGTTATTAAAAACGACTCTTCATCTTGAGAAAATACCCGCGCCATTTTTTGTTGGACAACAATAACACCTAAAACTTTTTTTTGATGAACAACAGGCACAGATAAAAAAGCGTTATAGCCTTCTTCGTTAACTTCTGGGGAAAGTTTGAAACGAGGATGCGATTTTGCAAAGGCAATGTTAATTGCTTCTTCACGTTGAGCAACAAGCCCTACAAGTCCTTCGGTAAAGCCTATCCGAAATTTGCCCACAGCATCAGGGTTTAAACCTTCAGTGGCCATCAGTACAAAGTTGTCTTGGCTGTAATCAGCAAAATAAATGGAGCAGCACTGGGTATTCATGGCATCTTTTACCATTTTCACAAAGCACACTAACGCACCGTCTAAATTCGCTTGTTGCGAAACAGACTCAGCTATCGCTCTGAGTGTTGCCAGCATACACTGCTCCTTTTTATGTAAAACTACCTTTTATTTCGCCAGTGATCTTTTTGTTGCTCTCGCTTATTAAAGGGCATAGCAAAGGGAGCAAACTCCTTCATAACACGTCGATAAACGTCCCGTTTAAACGACACAACCTGTCTAACCGGATACCAATAACTTACCCATCGCCAATCATCAAATTCAGGATGATGGGTTTTCAGTAAGTTAACATCTTCATCTTTACAGCGCAGTTTTAGTAAAAACCATTTTTGTTTTTGCCCAATACACACCGGACTTGAATCGCGGCGGATTAATCGTTTGGGTAATTTATAGCGTAACCAATGTTTTGAGCTTGCAACTATTTCTACATCTTCTGGTCGCAAACCTACTTCTTCGTGTAATTCACGGTACATAGTTTGTTCTGGTGTTTCACCATCATCAACACCACCTTGGGGAAATTGCCAAGAATGTTGACCATAACGTCTGGCCCAAAACACTTGCCCCTGATTATTGCAAATCACAATTCCGACATTGGCACGAAAACCTTCGGCATCAATCACCTTAGTGCCTCATTTGTAAGTCGATTTTTTATGATTGTTCCACATTAGTTGTAATACGGCAAATACTATTACGCGCAAGCCTCGTGAACGCCTTCGCGCAAGGTAAATTAATGACGAAATCCGTTGCATATTAATAACAAACAGCTCTGGCATGAATTAATACATAAAAACCACACGGTTTGTGTTGGTTACTCACAGCTTGTGCATAACTTTCATAAAACACGCTCATTTAGCAAACAAATCCACAATACAAGATCAAAAAAGTGATGTTCTCCACAGAATCTGTGGATAAACATGTTTATACATCTGTATTTATCCTTACAACAATTATAGACCTTAATTAAAACTGAACACTAAAAACAAAAAAAACAATATATTTCAGCTGCTTATCTAAAACTATAGTTTTAAAGCAGTGCATAAAATTGCACCAACCACACCGCGTACAAAAATCAACCAACCGCTAAAGATATCCACTACCAAGCTAATTTGCTATCATGACACTGGTATTTATTCAACTAAATTAACAGTATGCAACCTTTAAAACCTCATTCAATTAATCAACTAATGCAACGTGTCAATAATATTGCAGGGCTTACACTTGGCCAGTTAGCACAGCAGTATCATTTTAAAACACCTGATGATTTGTTACGTGAAAAAGGCTGGACGGGTCAACTGATTGAATATGTATTAGGCGCAACGGCCGGTTCAAAACCGCTCCCCGACTTTGAAGATTTAGGTATAGAGCTCAAAACATTGCCCATTTCATATAAAGGCAAACCATTAGAAACCACGTTTGTGTCGGTTACCCCACTAATGAATGTAACCGGTATGATCTGGCACACAAGTAGCGTACGTAAAAAGTTGAATCATGTTTTATGGCTACCTATTTTAAGTGAGCGCGATATTGCCCCGTTTGATAGAACCATAGGCAGTGGCTTTTTATGGCAACCTAGTGCGGTACAAGATGCACAATTACAGCGTGACTGGGAAGAGCAAATGGAGCTGATAGCCCTTGGCCGGGTAGATGAAATATCAGGACATTTAGGGGATGTAATGCAAATACGGCCAAAAGCAGCGAATAGCCATATTGTTACCGACGCTATAGGCCCAAACGGGAAAATAATTAAAACCCTGCCGCGTGGCTTTTATTTAAAAACCAGTTTTACCGGTGAAATTTTAAAGCAGCAATTTCAGCTTTAATTGATGAAAAGTAATTAACGTTTGGCTTGTTTAACTTAGACATTCGCACTGCTTGCTTAACGCCCGTAGCTCGATGCTCGTAGCCCGTTCCTTTGTCTCTTTTTTGCTATTTTTTACAAAAAATCCCCGCCTAAGCGAGGATTTTTATAATCTTAAATATCAGAACCTAAAAAATTACTGACCTTTAACTTCTTTTAAACCATTGTACGGTGCTTTAGCGCCTAATTGCTCTTCAATACGAAGCAATTGGTTGTACTTAGCAACACGGTCTGAACGGCTTAATGAACCTGTTTTGATCTGGCCTGCAGCTGTACCAACCGCTAAATCAGCAATGGTTGCATCTTCAGTTTCACCAGAGCGATGAGAAATAACCACTGTAAAACCAGCATCTTTCGCCATTTTGATTGCCGCTAACGTTTCTGTTAGTGAACCAATTTGGTTAAATTTAATTAAGATTGAGTTAGCAATACCATTATCGATACCACGTTTTAAAATCTTAGTATTGGTTACGAATAAGTCATCACCCACTAATTGAACTTTATCGCCCATTAGTTTAGTTTGATGTGCAAAGCCATCCCAATCAGACTCATCTAAGCCATCTTCAATTGATACAATTGGGTATTGCTCAGTTAAGTCTTTTAAGAAGTAGTTAAACTCTTCAGAGGTAAACTTTTTACCTTCACCTTTAAGGTCGTAGATATTTGCTTCTTTGTCATAAAACTCAGAGGCAGCACAATCAAGTGCAAGGGTAATATCTTTACCAAGCTCATAACCAGCATTTGCAACAGCCACTTTAATTGCTGCAAGTGCTGCTTCGTTAGAGGCAAGGTTTGGTGCAAAACCGCCTTCGTCACCAACAGCTGTTGAATGACCATCTGCTTTAAGTACTTTAGCCAGACTATGGAATACTTCAGCACCCATACGTAATGCTTCACGGAAGTTAGTAGCACCCACTGGCTGAACCATAAATTCTTGAATATCCACTGAGTTATCAGCATGCTCACCGCCATTGATGATGTTCATCATTGGTAGTGGCATAGAGTAAACACCTGGCGTGCCATTTAAGTCCGCAATATGCTCGTAAAGCTCTACTTTTTTAGATTGTGCTGCCGCTTTTGCGTTGGCAAGCGAAACCGCTAAAATAGCATTAGCACCTAGTTTTTCTTTATTTTCAGTACCATCTAAATCAAGCATTACTTGGTCTACATCACTTTGAGCAAGTGCATTTTGACCTTTCAGTGCTGCTGCAATTTCATTATTAATAAAGCCAACCGCTTTTAATACGCCTTTACCTAAATAACGAGTTTTATCACCATCACGTAATTCTAATGCTTCGCGAGTTCCTGTAGATGCACCTGATGGTGCAGCAGCACGGCCCCATGAACCATCAGCTAAATATACCTCAGCTTCTACAGTTGGGTTACCACGCGAGTCCATAATTTCACGACCGATTACTTTTACGATTTCTGACATCTTGATTCCTCTATATTCCCAAAATGGTGAGTACGGCTAACCTAGGCCAGCCTTAGAAACAAAAAAGGCCGCGCAATATGCACAGCCTTTTTTAAATTACGAAGACGCTTTTTGGTAGGTATGAGCCGCAGCTACAAACCCTTCAAATAGCGGATGACCATCGCGTGGCGTTGAAGTGAATTCCGGGTGGAATTGCGCTGCAATAAACCAAGGGTGATCTTTATTTTCAATAATCTCTACTAGTTTTTTATCTTCAGATAAACCAGTAAAGCTTAAACCTGCTTGTTCAAGCTGTGCAACGAAGTTGTTATTAACTTCGTAACGGTGACGGTGACGTTCAACAATTTCGTCGCTGCCATACACTTCGTGTACTTTAGAGCCAGGCGTTAAATGGCATTTTTGTGCGCCTAAACGCATAGTGCCACCTAAATCAGATTTTTCGTCACGTAATTCAACATTACCTTCAGCATCTAACCACTCAGTGATTAAACCAACCACTGGCGAGTCTGAGTTTGCGTTAAATTCAGTTGAGTTTGCATCAACTAAACCGGCAACATTTCGTGCGTATTCAATAAGTGCAACCTGCATACCTAAACAAATACCTAAGTAAGGCACTTTGTTTTCACGAGCATATTTAGCCGCTAAAATCTTACCTTCAACACCACGACCGCCAAAACCACCCGGTACTAAAATAGCATCTAAGCGAGAAAGAACGTCCGTTCCTTTGGTTTCTAAATCTTGTGAATCAACGTATTGAATATTAATAGTTAAACGATTTTTTAATCCTGCATGTTTTAATGCTTCGTTTACTGATTTGTATGCATCCGGTAATTCAATGTATTTACCAACCATACCAATTGTCACTTCACCCGTTGGGTTAGACTCTTGATACAATACTTGTTCCCACTCAGCTAAATCAGCCTCAGGCGCGTCTAAATGGAAACGACGACATACAAAGTTGTCTAACTCTTGCGACTTTAATAACGCAGGGATTTTATAAATACTGTCTACATCAGGCAGTGAAATAACGGCTTTTTCTTCAACGTTTGTGAACAATGCAATTTTTGCACGCTCGTTATTTGGCAGCTTACGGTCTGAGCGACAAATAAGAATATCTGGTTGAATACCGACTGAGCGTAACTCTTTAACTGAGTGCTGAGTTGGTTTTGTTTTCACTTCACCGGCAGGGCCTAAGAATGGCACTAGCGTTAAGTGAATAAATAGCGCACGTTCACGACCAATCTCTGTGCCCATTTGACGAATAGCTTCGATAAATGGTTGTGACTCAATATCGCCTACCGTACCACCAATTTCAACGATTGCTATATCATGGCCTTCTGCGCCATCATAAACACGTTGCTTAATATCATTAGTGATATGAGGAATAACTTGAATTGTTGCGCCAAGATATTCGCCACGTCTTTCACGACGTAGTACATCTTCATATACGCGCCCTTGCGTAAAGTTATTACGGCTGGTCATTTTGGTGCGAATAAAACGTTCGTAGTGACCTAAATCAAGGTCCGTTTCTGCGCCGTCTTCGGTAACGTATACTTCACCGTGTTGAATTGGGCTCATTGTGCCTGGGTCAACGTTGATGTAAGGATCCAGCTTTAAAATGGTAACATCTAAGCCACGGGCCTCTAAAATAGCGGCCAACGATGCTGCTGCAATACCTTTACCCAACGAAGAAACAACTCCGCCAGTAACGAAGATAAATTTTGTACTCATGCGAACCCTAGAATATCAGGAATTAAAAGGAATATAATACCCAAACAAGTGATTTTGGAATATAAACAAGACGGGGCGAAATTGTACCAAAACATAGCTAAGCAATCCAGCTAAAATTGGTAAATCTGTGCACAAAAAACAAACATTTTTTATGTCCCTATTTATTTAGTTTTTTTATCGCACCCCATGCTGCATCCATTTCCTCTAAAGACGCAGAATCAATACATTTACCCTGTGCAATTAAGTAGTTTTGTACCTTTTCAAACCGTGCAGAAAACTTATCGTTGGCACTGCGAAGCAGTTGTTCGGGGTCGCGTTTAACATGGCGCGCTACATTAACGGTAGCAAACAGCAAATCACCTAGCTCTTCTGCTGTATGATCTGAGTATGGGTCATGAGCTAAGGCTTCTTTCACTTCTTCAACCTCTTCACTCACTTTATCTATAGCTCCATGATAAGTAGGCCAATCAAAACCTAAAGCGGCTACACGTTGTTGAATTTTTTTAGCTTTTGTTAAGCTAGGTAAACTGTTTGGTATATCTTGCCAAAGTACTGAGCTTTGACCTTGGGGTTTAGCCGCACGCTCTTGTGCTTTTATTGCTTGCCACTGCGCAGCTAATTCGGCATCGGTTTTAGGTGTGTCTTGCGCTGAAAATACATGCGGATGACGACGCACCAACTTTTCATTTAACTGTGCCACTACATCGTTAAAATTAAATAATTGCTGCTCTTGTGCTAATTGCGCATAAAACACGATTTGAAAAAGTAAATCGCCTAACTCATTTTTTAAATCGCTTAAATTATTCGTTTCAATACAATCAGCTACTTCGTAAGCTTCTTCAAGCGTATGCGGCACGATTGACGCAAACGTTTGCTTGAGATCCCAAGGGCATCCACCCTCAGGGTTTCTCAGTGTTTGCATTATTTCCAGCAGTTGGCTTAAAGCCTCATTATTAGCCTGATTACTGCCCTCGTTTTGCACTGTGCACCCCTTCTATCTGGTGTAACTTAGAAAGCACTTTATTTGTGCCTTGTAAGTCATGCACTTCTATTTGCATCACAAAAATAGCCGTTTGAGTGCTATCAACCGTGTTGACATTCATATTGAGCACATTGACTTTTTCATTCGCCAAAGCAGAACTAATATCACGAATTAAGCCAGAACGATCACTGGCCTCAATACGAATAGTTAAGGCGTAAGAGCTACTAATATCGTCTGACCAACTCACTGAAATAACACGCTCGGGGTGCTTGTTTTTTAAATTACTAAACGAATCACAATCCTCTCGGTGCACCGCAATACCGCGCCCTTGAGTAATATACCCAATAATTTCATCCCCAGGTACTGGGCGACAACAACGAGCAACATGGCTCATTAAACTACCGACCCCATCCACCACAATACCGTTTTTGTCACCAGTCACTTTACTAGGCGATTTGAAACGAATTACCGGCTCATGCTCTGTTCTGTCGGTAATAAAGTTAAGCATTTGGTTAAGGCGAATATCGCCTGCGCCAATGGCGACCATTAAGTCATCAAGCTCTCTAAAGTTAAACCGCTTTATAGCGGGATCTAAATCTTTATAAGTTAGCTCTAATTTTTGTAACTCGTTATCAAGAATCTCTTTACCCGCGCTTAAATTTTTATCGCGGTCGAGCTGTTTAAACCAATGGTGGATTTTGGCTCTAGCGCGAGACGATTTAATATAACCCAGCGACGGGTTTAACCAATCACGGCTTGGGTTTGGCTGCTTTTGGGTTAATATTTCAACTTGGTCACCAGTGCTTAACTGATGAGTAAATGGCACTATTTTGCCAAATATTTTTGCACCAATACATCTATGCCCTACATTGGAGTGAATGTAGTAAGCAAAATCAAGAGGTGTTGCCCCTAGCGGTAAGTCAAAGATATCTCCACGAGGGGTAAATACATAGACGCGGTCTTCAACCACTTGGTTTTTAAGCTCTTGTGCTAAATCACTGCCATCAACCACTTCTTCTTGCCATTGCAGTAACTTACGTAACCAGCTAATTTTTTGCTCATAGCCTGAACCACGCCCTGGTAATGCGCCTTCTTTGTACATCCAATGCGCAGCAACACCTAACTCAGCATCTTGATGCATATCATGAGTTCGTATTTGAATTTCAACGGTTTTACCCTCAGGGCCAAACACAACCGTATGAATAGACTGATAGCCATTTTGTTTTGGGGTTGCAACGTAATCGTCAAACTCTTTATTTAAATGACGCCAATTAGTATGCACTATGCCTAGGGCGCCGTAGCAATCTTGTAATCGTTCAACCACAATTCGCATAGCGCGTATGTCAAACAGCTGATCAAACTCGTAGTTCTTTTTCGCCATTTTTTTATAAATGCTGTAGATATGCTTTGGCCTGCCGTACACCTCAGCTTTAATACCCGCTTCATGGAGACGTTGTTTTACTTGCTCAACCATATCAGCCATATACGCTTCACGGGCAAGGCGCTTATCATCAAGTTGCTTAGCAATGTTTTTATAAATATCGGGATGCAAATACCGAAAAGCTAAATCCTCTAGCTCCCATTTTAATTGGCCAATACCAAGACGATTCGCAAGCGGTGCAAATATATCAGCGGTTTCTTTGGCGGCAACTACCCGCTCTTCTTCTGCGGCGTCTTTTACGTTGCGTAAATGGCAAACCTGCTCGGCTAATTTAATTACCACAGCGCGCACATCTTCCACCATGGCAAGCAGCATCCGGCGAATATTATCAACCTGAACTGTACCGTTACCTTGGTGAGCTAAGGTGCTAATGGTCGCCATTTGTGACACACCTGTAAGCAGCACTGCAACATGGTTACCTAAATGCTCTTCTACCGCATCAATGCTCACTACATCATTTAAATAATAAGGCGTTAAGTAGGCGGTGGCTAAAGAGTCAGCATCTAAATTTAGCTCAACTAAAATCTCCACCATTTCTATGGCGGTATTTTGTCGCTCGCTGTTATCACAAGCTTGGCAAAGCTGCTGCGCCTTGTTGAGTAAGCTGATTTTTTCTTGTGACAAACCAAGAGATTCTACGCGTGAAAAAAAATCACCCGCTTTATCATGTTGATGAGATTGACGTGTCGCTACCATAATGCGCTTTACCTCCGTTGAAATAACGCCATAGTTTCGATATGCCCCGTGTGAGGAAACATATTCATTAGCCCTATTTTATTCAACTCAAAGCCGGCTTGCGAAATAATAGCGCTGTCACGGGCTAAAGTAACAGGGTCGCAAGAGACATATAAAATCGCTTTAAACTGCGTTAATGGAAGCTGTTCTAAAACTGCCATAGCACCAGTGCGTGAGGGGTCGAGCACTAAAACATCTAATTCTTTATTAAACCATGGCGCTTTTTTAATGCTAGTGGTTAAATCAAAGCAATGAAACTGAGTATTAGTAATAGAGTTAGTGTGCGCATTTTGCGTTGCTAATGCAACCGCCGAAGCCACGCCTTCAATTCCCGTTACTGTTTTAGCCTGTTTGGCTAGCACTAAAGAGAAGTTACCAATACCACAAAATAAATCCAGAACATTTTCATCGCCTTGAAGTGCTAACCACTTTGCAGCTTGAATTAACATCGCTTGATTTACACTCGCGTTAACCTGGATAAAGTTACTGAGCCCAAACTCAAACGTTATATTTAGCTGTTCAAGCTTATAAAATGGCATAGCTAAATGTGAATGATCAATGGTGTCACTGTCACTTTGCCACACTAATTGCCAATTATGAGCTGTTACACTTTGCTCAACAAACGCTTTATCTGTGGGCGAAATCGCTTTGGTATGACGAATAACAATAAAATATTGTTCATCAGCGGCACATAACTGTAAATGACTAATACTGTGCAGCGTCTTGTGTTGATTAATGACTTTATCAAATACATTAAATACATCGGCAAATACGTCACTTAATACTGGGCACTGATTAATACTAACAATGCTTTTAGAGCCACGTGCCCTATAGCCTACCCGCATTTTTTTTGCGGCCTTGTCGAACATAACAGCAACCCGAGCACTGCGTCGATAATGAGTTGCTTGGCTTTGCAGCGGGGCTTGCCAGTTTAAATCGGTTAATTTTGCAAACTTGGCAAATAATTGATTCACCGCAGCTTGCTTTTCAATTACCTGTTGTGTGGTATCTAAATGCTGTAGCTGGCAACCACCGCATTGGCTGTAGTGTTCACAAATAGGCGCTGTGCGATATTCACTAGCTTTAATTATTTTAAGCGTATCAGCTTGGCTGTAACGTGCTTTATCATCAACCAACTTAGCTTTTACTCGCTCACCAGGTAATGCTCCACTAACAAAACACACTTTATTATTGTACTTAGCAATACCACGGCCATGGTGATCCATTGCTGTAATATCGAGTTCAAGCGATTGCTGTTGTAGTGGTTTTTTCTTTGCTTTAAATATTTGTGCCATGAGGCATTACCTTAAAGGTTGATGAATTACGTCTCTACTTTGAGAATAGCTATGAGTATGTATATACTCACATTTAATAAAAATGATAATAATGCTCAGATTATGACCAAACTAGGCTTGCGCGATTCTGTTTTAACACTCACCCTGATCCCCACAGTGATCATTGGGCTATTACTAGGTGGTTATTTTACAATAAATCGTTACATTGAGCTTGATGAAATTTTATATCAACAAGGCACAACAATTTCTGAGCCTTTAGCGATTGCTCTTGAACAACCTTTACTGGAAAAAAATAAAAAACTACTTAACCGTGTTATTCGTTATACACACAACAAACACTCACCAGCGGTTAAATCAATTGCTATTTTTAATGATAACAACCAACTTATTATAACCAGTAATTATCATCGCTCGTTCGATACCTTAATTGAGCAAACACAAATTGACAGCTTTAAAGCCACACATGTTCAGCAAACTGAAGAATTAGTGACTTTCTTTACCCCTATCATTAACCATACAACACCCAATAGCGACTGGAATACTTCTGAGTTTCAAACCACATTAGGTACCGTGGTGATCCAACTTAATCGCGACAAGGCCGTTATTGGTCAGCAACGCGCATTATTAGTTAGCGGTATTATTATTATCTTTGCCTTAGTATTAGCAGCTATTTTAGCACTAAAACTTAGCCGTATGTTTATGACACCGCTAAATAAGTTAGTACTTGCTACCGACAGGTTAATTGAAGGGAAAAGACAAACAGGGTTAACTGAGCCCATGAATGGTGAGTTTGAACTATTGCGTGAAGGACTCAATACCATCTCCCACTCTATGGTGATGCAAAAAGACGAAATGCAAAAAAATATTGATCAAGCAACTAGCGATTACCGCGAAACACTTGAACAATACGAAACGCAAAATATACAGCTCACTATGGCTAAAAAAGAAGCCCAAGATGCTAACCGCGTTAAGTCTGACTTTTTAGCAAAAATGAGTCATGAATTGCGTACACCACTTAACGGGGTAATTGGCTTTACTCGCCAGCTTTATAAAACACCGCTAAATAAAAATCAAAAAGATTACCTTGATACCATTGAGCTCTCAGCAAACAGCTTACTGACCATTATTAGTGATATATTAGATTTCTCCAAATTAGAAGCAGGCGCTATGGAGCTTGAATCGATTCAATTTCAATTACGCGACAGCGTAAACGAAGTGATGACATTACTGGCACCTAGCGCTCACGACAAACAACTTGAGCTCTCTATTTATATAAATCCTCAGGTGCCCGATCACTTAACCGGTGACCCCACACGGTTTAAACAAGTGCTTATTAACTTGTTAAGTAACGCGATTAAGTTTACTGAAAAAGGTGCGATTAAAGTCGATATTAGCCATCGTTTATTAGATGAGGAGCGCACGTCCATTTTAGTGTCGGTTGCTGACACCGGGGTGGGCATTCCTGCCGATAAACAAGACGCGTTATTTACCGCCTTTGGTCAAGCCGACTCCAGTATCACCCGCAAATTTGGTGGCACTGGCTTAGGGCTTATTATTACTAAACATATTGTTGAGGCAATGAATGGCCGTATTACCTTAAATTCAGCTCCAGGTAGTGGCACATGCTTTACTTTTAATGGCGTATTTAGATTACCAAACCACGTATTCACCAACGATTTGCCTACCCAGTCATTAATTGGTAAGCGTGTGCTTTACTTAGAGCCACATAAACATACTCATCATGCCGTACTTTCATTATTACAAGAGTGGAAAATCAGCGTCACCCCATGTCATAGCGAAAGTGAATTTTTAGAGTGTATCGAGAAATCAGAGATTAATTTTGATATATGCCTTATTGGTCACATGGCATCGGTTGACGATATGCAGCGCTTAAAAAGCTATGTAAAAACGGTTAGGGAATCAACCGATTATTTATATTTAATGCTTAATACTGTATCGCATAATATGCGTGAAGCTTTTATAGGCAGCGGCGCAGATGCCTGTTTAAGTAAACCGCTCAACCATCGTAAATTATGTGAGTTATTAGCCGCACCATATCGACTTGATCACCCGGCGCATAACATAGATCAGCATGAACAAACTCTACTGCCATTAAAGGTATTAGTGGTAGATGATAACGACGCTAATTTAAAATTAATATACACCCTACTAAATGAACAGGTTGAATTGATTGATACTGCCCATAATGGTTCACAAGCTTACAGCTTAAGTAAAAGTCATAAATATGATGTGATTTTTATGGATATTCAAATGCCGATAATGGACGGCATTACAGCCTGTAAACTCATTAAAGAGTCATCTTTAAATGAAGATACACCTATTATTGCCGTAACTGCGCATGCACTTAATAGTGAAAAAGAACAATTATTAAAAGATGGTTTTGAAGGCTATTTAACTAAGCCAATTGACGAAGATATGCTCAATCAAATTATTTGCGATCATAGCCCGCAGTTACCTGTAAGCCGTGATAAGTCAAAAAGCACATTTGAACATAGCACCGCGCCTTTTGATAGCACTCGGCTTGATTGGACGTTGGCGCTGCAACGTGCAGGCGGTAAACCCGAATTAGCCAATGAGATGCTTAATATGCTGTTATTAAGCGTGCCCGAAACCCTAAACTTATTAAATCAAGCAATCGTCAGTAATGATTGCCATCAAGTACTCAGCGTGATCCATAAGTTTCATGGAGCGTGTTGCTACACCGGCGTACCAAAGCTAAAAACCTTAGCTGAAACGATCGAAACATCACTAAAAAATGAATGCGTACTTGATAATATAGAGCCCGAACTGTATGAACTTCAAGACGAGCTGGAAAACTTACTTGTTGATGCCAAAATTGATATCACTAATAAATAAGCTCGTCTTTGATGTTGTTTTTTATGATTCTAAGCGCGTGCTTCAAGCATTAAGCGTTTCATGTCACGCACCGCTTTGTCTAAACCATCAATCGCTGCACGGGCAATAATAGCGTGACCAATATTAAGCTCATAAATCTCTGGCATCGCAGCAATTGGCTTCACGTTGTGATAATGCAAACCATGGCCGGCATTAACAATTAAGCCAATACTCGCTGCATACTTAACGCCTTGGCGGATGTGCTCAAGCTCTTTTGCGGTGTCTTCATCATTAGTTGCATCTGCATAGGCCCCAGTATGAATTTCAACATAAGGTGCACCACAGGTTTTTGCCGCATCTAACTGCGCTTTATCAGCATCTATAAACAGTGATACTTTAATACCGGCTTGCGTTAGGGTTTTAGTCGCTGCGGCTATTTTATCAATATTACCCGCTACATCTAAGCCACCTTCGGTAGTAAGCTCTTCACGTTTTTCTGGTACTAAGCAAACATATTCAGGTTTAACCTCAAGTGCAATCGCAATCATTTCATCGGTTACTGCGGTTTCAAGGTTCATACGTGTTTGAATGGTTTTAGCCATCACATACACGTCGCGATCTTGAATGTGTCTGCGGTCTTCACGTAAATGAATCGTAATGCCATCTGCACCGGCATGTTCTGCAACACTGGCTGCATGGGCTGGATCTGGGTAAGAAGTACCTCGAGCTTGGCGAAGCGTTGCAATATGATCTACGTTCACGCCTAGAAGAATATCTTTCATGTTTGTACCTGTGAAATTTGTTTATTGAGAGCTAATAAATAACTCACGACTTTTTAATGGCTTATTGCCCAATAATGGCTTTAATAAATAACGACTTAATTGCTTTGCCATATATAACACATCCGCTTGGCTAAAGTCATGATTTGCTATGGCATTAAGTTGTGAACCGGTAAATCCAGAACGCGTGTCATGTTGCACCGAAAACCCTACTTCTGCGAAGTAGCTATACGTTTGTGCCTCGTCAATTGGCTCACCGTCAGCGTCAAAACTAAAATCGACTCCATATCCTAGCAGCTCTAACAGTTGAAATTCATAAGAACGCAGTACCGCTTGCATGTCACTACCGCTATTAAGGTTTTCTAGGTGTGTTTTATAAAGTTGAAAAACTTGATCAATGGGCTCATTAATCGGCACAATGCGATTAGTTAGCTCATTTAAATAAAAGCCACAATAAAGCTTATCACCAGTTAGAAATAACGGGTTGCCGTAGAGCTCAAATTTATTAATATATTTTAAATCGTATTTGCCGTTGTAATGGACGAGTAAGGATTGAAATGGTTGTAATTGGGCTTTATGTTTAGTGGCCTGGCGGCCACTAACTCGTGCGAGCATTCTAAGCTGGCCAACGCCTTCTACCAGCATATCTAACATTACTTGCGAGTCACTATAGGGACGTCGATGTAATAAATAGGCTTTGTAAAAGTCGCTGTCCATATTAGGCTATTCGATACTTATTAATCTTCACCGTAGCCTAAGCTTCTTAAGGCACGCTCATCGTCAGCCCAGCCCGATTTTACTTTAACCCATAGTTCTAAAAATACTTTATTTTCAAGCATTTCTTCTAGGTCTTTACGCGCTTCACGGCCGATCACTTTTAGCTTTTCGCCTTTGTTACCGATAACCATGCGCTTTTGCGTTTCACGCTCAACCAAAATAAGACCATTGATGTGCCAAATACCGTTTTCTTGCCATTTAAACTGCTCTATTTCCACAGTCACTGAGTAAGGTAGTTCCTCACCCATAAAGCGCATAAGCTTTTCACGGATCACTTCAGCAGCCATAAAGCGCATTGAGCGGTCAGTAACGTAGTCATCCGGAAAATAAAATTCGCACGGCGGTAAACGTTTAGTCACTTCATCTTTGATCAGGTTAATGTTTTTACCCTGAGTCGCAGATACAGGCATAATGCCTATAAAATCAAACTTATCGCCTAACCACTTCATATGTGGTAGTACAAGGTCACGATCTTTTACCTGGTCAATTTTGTTAATAACTAACAATACCGGCTTGCCACTTTGGCTCACTTTGTTAAGTACCATCTCGTCATCGGCATTCCAATGAGTGCCTTCAACAACAAAAATAATCAGTTCAACATCGCCAATTGAGCTCGACGCTGCACGGTTCATTAAACGGTTAATGGCGCGTTTTTCTTCAACGTGAAGACCTGGGGTATCTACGTACACCGCTTGGTGTTTACCCTCAGTATGAATACCCATAATACGATGGCGCGTGGTTTGTGGCTTACGTGAGGTAATACTGACTTTTTGCTCAATAATTTCATTAAGCAAGGTTGATTTACCCACATTAGGACGGCCAACAATCGCAACCATGCCACAAAATGTGTCTATTTCGCCTTCATGAGGCTGTATTAAGGTATCAAGATTCATTTTTAAGTATCTTCAATGCTTTTTCGGCCGCTTTTTGTTCGGCTTTACGCCTTGAGCTGCCAACAGAAATAATGCTATCCATTCCATCAACGATACATTCAACCGTGAATGTTTGATTGTGTGCCTGACCTTTAGTATCTACTACAGTATAGCCAGGTAATGATAGCTTACGAGCTTGCAAATACTCTTGCAGCAGGGTCTTAGGATCTTTTTGATTAAGCCCTGGTGAAATAGCATCTAAACGTGATTCGTACCACGCTAAAATAAGCTCGCCGCAGCGATCAATGTCTGAATCTAAAAATACAGCACCAATTATGGCTTCAACTGCATCTGCAAGGGTCGACTCGCGTCTAAATCCGCCACTTTTTAGCTCGCCTGGGCCTAAACGTAGGTAATCACCTAGCTCAAACTCAAGGCCAAATTCAGCTAACGTCTGGCCGCGAACTAAAGTCGAACGCATGCGGCTTAAATCGCCTTCACGTGCTTTAGGAAATTTAGCGTACAAGGCATTGGCAATTACAAAGCTCAAAATCGAGTCGCCCAAAAATTCGAGTCGCTCGTTGTGTTGACCTTTATGGCTGCGGTGCGTCATTGCTTGCTCAAGTAGGCCTTGATCAGCAAATGTGTAGCCAATTCTTTTGTATAACTCTGTTACATTTTTTTTCATTGTTACTGAATATTACCTAGGCGTTCAAAACGAACACCAGTTGGAACCCATCCTGGTAAAATGTCATCTGGGCCATTATCAAATTCAAAACTCATCCATATAAAGACAGCTTTACCCACCAAGTTTTCTTTTGGTACAAAGCCCCAAAAGCGACTATCTTGGCTGTTATCGCGATTGTCACCCATCATAAAGTAATGATCAGCAGGCACCACCCATTCATCCGCAGGAGTGCCCAATTGCTGGTAGTAACGCCCTTTTCGTTCAGGCGATTTTGGGTTAATTAAAATATCATGGCTAGACGTAGTTAAATCTTCATTTAAACGCGCTAAAGCCATTGGGCCTTGCATAAATTCATCATCATTAATTAATTTAAAATCAATTTTATTGAATTCGTTGCAAAGAAACGCGCCTTTTTGAACTTCGCCTTCTTCACATTTTGGTTGAATATATAAACGCTTATCGCGGTAAACAATTTTATCGCCAGGTAAGCCTATAGCACGTTTAATATAATCAACTCTTTCATCTAATGGGTATTTAAAAACAACAATATCGCCACGCTCTGGTTCGCTCACATCCACTAACTGGCTGCGCCATACTGGGTCTTTAATTCCATAAGAATACTTTTGCACTAAAATAAAATCGCCTACTAATAAGGTTGGCATCATTGAACCCGATGGGATCTGAAACGGCTCAAAAATAAACGATCTAAAAATAGTGATAGCAGCAATCATCGGAAAAATCGACTTTGCTGTTTCAGTAATGACTGGCTCAGGCGCAATCAATGCTGCTGTTTCTTCATCAAGTTGGCCACCGGCAGAAGTTTGTGCAATTGCCAAACGCTCCTGCCTTTTAGGGGCAAACATTAAGTGATCTATTAACCATATTAGGCCTGAGCCTAAGGTTAATAACACCAATAAAACTGAAAAGTAGCCAGCCATTTATTATCCTTTATTTTTATTTACCAACTTTTAAAATGGCTAAGAACGCTTCTTGAGGCACTTCAACGTTACCAAGTTGCTTCATTCGCTTTTTACCATCTTTTTGTTTTTGAAGTAATTTTTTCTTACGACTCACGTCACCACCGTAACACTTCGCGATTACGTTTTTACGTAGTTGCTTTACAGTTGTACGGGCGATTACATGCTGACCAATTGCTGCCTGAATCGCAATATCAAACATTTGACGCGGTATAAGCTCTTTTAACGCATCAGCAAGCTGACGACCACGAGACTGCGCGCTTTCGCGGTGTACAATAATAGCTAGAGCATCGACACGCTCGCCATTAATAAGTATATCTACACGTACCATGTCTGAGGTTTGGAAGTGCTTAAAGTTATAATCAAGCGACGCAAAACCACGACTGGTTGATTTTAACTTATCAAAGAAATCCATTACCACTTCAGCCATTGGCAGTTCATACGTTACTGCAACTTGCTTACCGTGATAGCTCATTTTAGTTTGCATACCGCGCTTATCAACACATAACGTGATTACGCTTCCCAAGTACTCTTGTGGTACTAAAATATTTGCTTCTACTACTGGCTCACGTATTTCTAAAATATCGTTTACGGCTGGTAGGTCAGACGGGTTATCTATTTGTGTAGTGCCCTCTTTAGTCACTACCTCATAAATAACCGTTGGTGCTGTGGTGATTAAATCAATGTCGTATTCACGCTCTAAACGCTCTTGAATAATTTCCATGTGCAGCATACCTAAGAAGCCACAGCGGAAACCAAACCCTAATGCGGTTGAGTTTTCTGGTTCAAAGAATAACGACGCATCGTTTAAGCTTAGTTTGTTAAGTGCATCGCGGAACGACTCGTAATCATCTGACGCAATTGGGAACATACCCGCGTAGACTTGTGGTTTAATTTTCTGAAAACCAGGTAAGCGCAGTGGGGCCGCATTTTTTTGATGAGTAATAGTATCGCCTACTGGTGCACCGTGTATTTCTTTAATACCGGCAATAACAAACCCTACTTCACCTGTGCGTAAAACACCGGTGTTAGTTTGTTTAGGCGTAAAAATACCCACATGATCTGCGGTATGTACGTTCTCGTTTGACATGATTTTAATTTTGTCACCCGCGCGAAGTTCGCCATGTTTGATACGCACTAGCGATACAACGCCTTGGTATGGGTCAAACCAAGAATCGATAATTAGCGCTTGTAATGGTGCGTCTTTATCACCAACTGGTGGCGGTACATCTTTAACGATCATTTCAAGTACTTCAGCAATACCCACACCTGTTTTGGCGCTACATTGCACGGCATCAAGGGCATCAATACCAATAATGTCTTCAATTTCTTCGGCTACACGTAATGGGTCGGCTTGCGGTAAATCAATTTTATTCAGAACCGGTATAACTTCTAAGTCCATTTCAATGGCGGTGTAACAGTTGGCTAATGTTTGTGCTTCAACACCTTGGCCGGCATCAACAACCAATAATGCGCCTTCACACGCTGCTAGTGAGCGTGATACTTCATAAGTAAAGTCAACGTGCCCAGGAGTGTCGATAAAGTTGAGCTGGTACGTTTCACCATCGTTTGCTTTGTAGTTTAACGTTACACTTTGCGCCTTAATGGTAATGCCACGTTCACGTTCAATATCCATTGAATCTAGAACCTGCTTCTGCATTTCACGGTCGGTTAAACCACCACAAACTTGGATCAAACGGTCAGAAAGGGTCGATTTACCATGGTCAATGTGGGCGATGATCGAAAAATTACGGATATGCTTCATAAACTGGATTCTAAACTTCTATTTTAAAGGACTAAGGTCGCATGCCTAAATAACTTGAAAATACTTGCTGTGCATTTTCAAGTTACTGTGGCATAAAAACGCAATTTTACATTTAATTGGCGTCAATCACCATCTATTTGAGTTAAAGGGAGACTAATTGGATGAATTTTTATCACTTTAATCTCATGTCTAAGTGATTTTACCCATGTTTTAGCAATTAAAAAGCCGGTGATGCCACCCAATATCGCTGCTAAAATTTGCCAGCCTTCGGCCAATAATATTAATTCACTGGTTATTAAGGCGAAGATTAAACTCAAAAACAAGGGCAACATGTAAACGGCAAAGGCATGTTTTACAACATGGCTGTCATCCAGTGACAGGGTCACTTTTTGCCCCACCTCTAATTGCGTTTCAAATTTATAGGGCAAGGTTTTTTTGGCGGTACCAAATAACTTGCTAAACACCTGTGAGCCACAACGTCCATTACAGCCTTCACAGGCTTGTTTTTGTTGGGCTTCTAAATGCGCAACGTGGCCACTAAGGGCCACGACGGTTAACGTTTGTTCTATCATAATTTAGTTTCTATAATGCCCGTGATACCGACTCTGCAATCGCTTTAGCACTCGTTGTTGGGATATTCCCCACCACAGACACATCAAAATTTCCGCCGTTGTGTACATATATAGTGGTTGCACCCGAGGTCAGTGCTCCGCTTAAACGCTTGCCTGGTAGTGGTCGTTGTACAAATACTGATACCTCAACGAATCCATCAGAAAATAAATAGTAGTCTGTTAATTCATTGTTTAAGTCGAGCTTATGTCTATCTGACTTGAGTAGTTCAAACCCTTCAGGTAGCCAACCAATAGTCCAATTCATGGCATTTGCTTTGCTTTGTTCAGCAATTGAATTAGCGGGTAATGGGGTTGGAAAATTACGATTAAGTACTTCTAATAATAAGCTTGCCGGTTGCTCAGTTACACTGATATGGGTAAGTTGTAATTGCTCAAGTGCTTCGCCTTGATGATTAACATAAGCGGCTTTTAATAATAACGAAGACTCAGTATCAATCCAAATCCAATAGTTATATTTGTCATCGTTTTTAGATTCAATTCGAACCAGCTGAGCAGGACGCCCCGCAATACGGCCTTTACCACCAAGCACAAAATCATAATGCGCACTTAGGCGATTAATATCTTTAAATAAAACTTCTGGGATGGGACCTGCAATTGAGTCGGTTGTTAACGAGTAAGGTTCTGATTGTGGCTCAAAGTAGGTAACTTGGTCGTCAATACGGATCATTTCAAGGCCAGCGCCATTGAGCAAACTTAAATGCTCAAGCTCTATATCACCTTGTTTAGCATGCACCCAGCGGTAGGGCTCCATACTTTTACCTTTAACAACAACAAAAGAGGCGTCGAAATTACGAGTGTGAACTGCACTGGCCATTTCAAGCAGTAAATCTTTAGCGGGGTTTGTGTCATTGGCAAAAGTGTTAAAACTTAACACCAATGACATAATAAAAGTGATTACTTTCATCTAATTAGTTTTTTTCCTCTGGGGATGTTTCATCTGTTTTAGCTGTTTTTAACGAATGAGCAACACGCGCTTGACGCTGATGTTCAAGTACTAATGCGCCAATGCGTTGCTGTTGAAGCTCGCGCAAGCCTTGCTCTGCGTTATCAAGTGCTGGTGCTGATGAGTAGCTTACTGGCGACGCCATGCCGGTTAACGGCGTGGTTTGCAGTAAAGGAATTTCATTTTGTGGAGCATCTTCACCTTGCGGTAAGGTGTTCACGCCAACAATAGTAAACATTGCTACACTTGCTGCAATTGCCAATTGGGCAACCGGTTTACGCCAATTAAACGCCACTACTTTGTTGTCTGTTTCGGTGCTTGAAGGGGTTGCCACACTGTCAGACTGGCTAAAGTCTGCATAAACGGGCTCACTCTCAAGTGCTAACGAAATGCGATCGCTAATATCAAAGTCCATATTATTGTTATTTTCTTTAGCTCGCATTGCATCACCGATTAACGCGTAACGGCCAAACGTAGCAACATCATCTGATGCAATAGCGGCATCATTTAAAGTTTGCTCACCGTCAAGTAATGCTGATAACGATTCGTTATCTAAGCGGTTAACGTGTGCTTTTGTCATACTAAGACTCGCCTATCAATGGGTTTAATTTATTATCAATTGCTTCACGGGCACGAAAAATACGCGAACGTACCGTCCCGACTGGGCAATCCATCACCACGGCTATTTCTTCATAGCTCATACCCTCAATTTCTCTAAGAGTAATCGCGGTTTTAAGATCTTCAGGCAAACTATCAATCGTATTAAAAATAACAGCGCGTACTTCTTCGCTTAATAGTAAATTTTCAGGTGACGCGTTAGAACGCATTGAATCTGCACCTTCATAAAACTCGGCATCCTCAGCATCTATATCATTTGCTGGCGGTTTACGCCCTTGAGCCACTAAATAATTTTTAGCACAATTAACGGCGATACGGTAAAGCCAAGTATAAAAAGCACTGTCACCACGAAAGTTTGGAAGGGCACGGTACGCTTTAATAAACGCTTCTTGTGCTACATCAGCAATGTCACCTTGATTTGATACATAACGTGAGATCAAACCGGCAATCTTGTTCTGATACTTCTTAACTAATAGGTTAAAGGCGTTTTTATCTCCCTGCTGAACCCTTTTCACTAACGCTAAATCTAATTCCTGCTCGCTCATTCGAGCCGGTACTCCTCTGATTGATTCTTGCTTATTATTCATAGTGTCGCCATTGTTCACACCTACTCTGACCCTTAGATGAATAAAAAGTTCTGACTCATATTGTTTTTTTATAAAATAGCTACAAATTACGCGTTTATACGCTAAAACCACTTAGTAGTAGTTCAACAAATATGGTACAACTATAAGTATTAAAAATAAATATTGCTCTATCTGAGCATTGTAACCGCAAAGTACCTCACAGATGAACCAAAATAAACATCACATTACCGATGTCGCTATTATTGGTAGCGGCGCAGCAGGCTTATCACTTGCTTTATCTTTGGCTAATTACTGTAACGTTACCGTGATCAGTAAAGGTGAATTAACCGAAGGTTCTACTCTTTATGCCCAAGGCGGAATTGCCGCTGTTTTTGATAAAAAAAATGACAGTATAGAATCTCACGTTGAAGATACTTTAGATGCCGGTGGCGGTTTGTGTGACAGAGAAGCTGTTCATTATACTGCCAGCAATGCCCATGACTGCCTACAATGGTTGATTGACCAAGGCGTGCCTTTTGATATGGAATTTGATAGTAAAGGTAAAGAGCGTTTTCATTTAACCCGCGAAGGGGGTCACAGCCACCGACGCATTTTGCATGCTGCCGATGCCACTGGCAAAGCAGTGCAAACAACGTTAATTAGCCAAGTTCAAGCACATAGCAATATCACCTTGTTAGAGCATTACAATGCGATTGATTTAATTACTGATAAAAATATCGGTAAAACGGGGTCACATGTTCACGGTATGCATGTGTGGAATAAAAAAGCCAAAAAAGTAGAAACTATTGGCGCAAAATTTGTTGCCCTTGCAACGGGTGGTGCAAGTAAAGTGTACCTTTACACCTCTAACCCTGATGTTTCTAGTGGTGATGGCATTGCAATGGCGTGGCGTGCAGGGTGTCGCGTTGCTAACATGGAATTTAATCAATTTCATCCAACCAGTCTTTATCATCCAGAATTACAAAACTTTTTAATTACCGAAGCAATGCGTGGTGAAGGTGCGTATTTAAAACGCCCTGATGGCACTCGCTTTATGAAAGAGTTTGATGAACGAGAAGAACTCGCTCCGCGCGATATTGTAGCGCGCGCTATCGACTTTGAAATGAAACGCCTTGGCGCAAATTGCTTATATTTAGATATTAGCCATAAAGACAAAGATTTTATTATTGAACACTTCCCTACTATCTACGCTAAATGCTTGAGTGTAGGGCTTGATATTACCAAAGAGGCAATCCCTGTCGTTCCCGCAGCACATTACACCTGTGGTGGCGTAATGACCGACTTTAACGGCAAAGCGGATTTAGCAAATTTATACGCTGTAGGTGAAGTGGCTTATACCGGCCTGCATGGTGCTAACCGCATGGCGAGTAACTCGTTATTAGAGTGCATTGTGTTTGCCCATGCAGCAGCAAAAGATATTTTGAGTAAAATAGAGACCGCACCCGCGCTGGTTGATTTACCTAGTTGGGACGAAAGTCGTGTATCTAATTCAGATGAAGAAATTGTCATCACTCACAACTGGCATGAGCTACGATTGTTTATGTGGGATTATGTGGGGATTGTACGCTCAACTAAACGCCTTGAACGTGCGCTGCATCGTGTTGAGTTACTACAGCAAGAAATCCACGATTATTACGCAAACTTTAGAGTAAGCAATAACTTACTTGAATTACGTAATTTGGTGCAAGTTGCCGAGCTTATAATTAGAAGTGCAATGGAACGTAAAGAAAGTCGTGGACTACACTTTACCATTGATTATCCAGAGCAAAATGAGAACCCAACACCCACTATTTTGACCCCTCCGCGTAATTAATTGCTTTAAGCGTTGCCCGTTTTAAACGCGCATAGCTTTGTTCATCAACACTATTGGCTGAAATAATCAGCCAATAGTTTTTACTAAAACCATTAATATACAACCACACACTCTGACCAAGTAACCGACTTTGTTTACTAATTACACCTTGAATTTGCCTGCCAGAGCCTTCAAAGCGAAATTGATTCGGCTCTAAAAGTATAATGCCCTGCTGTGGCTGAGCTGCAACGATTTTTCGCCAAACGATAATGCCAGCAAGGATATTAAGTGCAATACAAAAAAGAGTTGCCGCCACCAAGTCCATAAATAGGCACAACACTAAAGTCAGCACACAAAAAAAGACCACAATCGGTTTGTGGTCTGTTTTATTATTTGTAACAGTAAATCTATACACGAACTCGGTCTAAAATTAGCTGAACCATGCTATTTAGCTCAGCGTCTTTACATTTTTCATGGCCCATAAACCAAGCGAATAAATCTGGGTCTTCTTGCGTTAATAGACGCTGAAAAGCCGCCTGCTGTTTAGCATCTAACGAGTCATAAGCTTCTTCAACAAACGGCATAAACAAAACATCTAGCTCTAACATGCCACGGCGACAAGCCCAACGGATACGTGCTTTACTATGTATTTCAACCATTTTAAACCTCATATTTAATTAACTCGAGTTTACCAAATACCCATTAATTTAACAGCACTAAGTTATAAAAAACATCGTCCGTTAGTCGCTGTACCATACGCTTTAACTACGTTATTATGTGCACTCATTTGTTATTGCAAAGAAGGTGTTTATGTCTCTGGTTTATGCATGTCCTTTATCACATCAGGTTATTAGCCTCTCAGGCGCAGATAAATTATCGTACCTACACGGACAAATCACTCAAGATCTAAATAAACTTAACAACAGCAACTTTTTGTGGGCCGGTCACTGTAGTGCAAAAGGTAAGTTATGGGGTGTATTTAAGCTATTTTCTTATCAGCAAAATTACTATTTAACAGGCTCAAGTGCTGAAGTAGAACGCTCTCTTGCTGAATTAAAAAAATATGCTGTATTTGCAAAAGTTGAAATTAATAAAGCATCAGAGCGATTAATTGGTCTACTTGGCGATGACTTAACAGACTTACTCACACAATTGGATATTCACTTTAGCGATGACGCCACAGCCTGCGACTTCGCCCATGGCAAAGCACTGAAACTGGCACCAAACCGCGTTTTACTAATGGTTGACAGCCAATTTTGCCTACCTGATGACGTGTCAACTCTCGACAACGACGCCCTATGGCAACAAGCGTCTATACTCGCTGGTGAACCGCAATTAAGTGTTGATGCAATTGATGAATACGTACCGCAAATGGTTAACCTGCAAGCCATTAACGGCATTAGCTTTAAAAAGGGTTGCTACACAGGCCAAGAAACTGTCGCACGTATGAAATACCTAGGCAAAAACAAACGCGCCATGTATATCGTTTCAGGACAAAGCGAAGGACGACTTGATGAGCCTGATATTGAAACCCAATTAGGTGAAAACTGGCGCCGTGCAGGTAAACTTATTGCGCAAAGCTATAATGAACAAACACAGACTTTAACTGGTTTGGTCGTGTTGCCAAACGATACTGATATCGATCAGACTCTTCGTGCAAAACACACCCCTTCGGTAGAGCTAAACATTCTGCCTCTACCTTACTCTCTTGAAGATGAATAATAGGAATGACTATGATCGTTGCAGCAAATAAAGTGGTAAAAATGCATTACTCTGTTTTAGATAATGAAGGAAATACCATTGATAACTCATTTGGCGGTGAGCCATTAATTTTTATCGTTGGTACAGGCTACCTGATCTCAGGGCTTGAAAATGCGCTGCAAGGCAAGCAAGCTGGCGATACACTAAGTGTAAAAGTAGAACCAGAAGAAGGTTACGGTGAGCGTCATGATCACTTAATGCAAGCCGTACCAAAATCAATGTTTGAAGGTATGGAAATTGAAGTGGGCATGCAATTTCGTGCAACCACAGATGACGGCGACCAATCAGTAATGATCATCGATATTCAAGACGAAGAAGTGATTGTTGATGGTAACAACCCACTTGCCGGCATTACGCTTAACTTTGATGTAGAAATTTTAGAAGTACGCGATGCAACAGCCGAAGAGCTTGAGCATGGCCACGTACATGGCGAAGGCGGTTGTGGTCACGAGCACTAAGCCCTAATGCAGTAATAAAAAAAGCGCCTCAGGCGCTTTTTTTACAGCATATTATTATGCGTACGTAATTTAACTTGAGGCTCTGCTGCTGGTACTTCGCCAGGAGTTATTTTATCTTCAAGCGCAGCAACTAACCCCTCTTGGTCATTCGTGCCTAAGCGATACTGAGTGCCATCTTTAAGCGTTAATTGCACCGCACTAAAGCCTGATACCGAATAAATCCAACCATCATGTGTAATGCGAATACCAATACCATGACGGTATGAGTTTTGTACTGCCTTTACATCCACTATGTCTTCTAATGCTAATTTTTGGCCGGCAACACCTGGACCAAATGCCCAGCTAATATGAGTTTCGTCAACTTTAATAGTTAAACCGTGGAACAAAAAACCCACCAGCACTAAAATACCCGCAAATACGATTAATGGGGCATCGGCACCGATTAAGTTCCATGCAAGCGCAACAAAACCACTGATCCACGCTAATACTACAAATATAAATACCGCATACTGCTTATGCTGATACATAACACTCTCAATTAAAAAGTTAAAAAAATTAAAAACTGTACACTAAGGTTGCACTGAGCTCTGAATCGTATTTAAGCTTATCTTCCTCAGGCTTAGAATTATAACGGTACATATACGCAAATTTAAGCGATACCGCGCCAACCACTTGGCTAATTAATGCCGTTTCTGACTTTAACCGTGAATTAAGCCCAGACAATGACTGCTCTATACTAATATCCTGATTAAATCGGGTGCGCTCAGATACCAACCGTTCCCACTGCATTGCAATACGAAGTAAATAGCCCATTTTGTCTTTGTCGTCTTCAAGTGCTGTTGACTCATCATCAGCAACTGAGCGGTATAAACCTGGGCCAATATCTATATCTACTTTATTTTTAACCCCTTGATAAACACGTGCACCATAACCAGTTGCTACCGTGCTTTTAAAATCAAGGCCACTAAATTCATCTTCCTCGTAATCCCCATAAATAAAGAACGACGAGTTTTTAACCCCTACTTTATAGTTGCCTTGTGCAGATACAAACACGCGATTAGCAGTCACATCAGACTCACCTGTTTCTTCATTTTCGTCACGTTTGTAGAGGGAGTCTATTTTGAATTGATTTCGCCAGTTTTCAAAATCTTGATAAAGATTCCCTTTAAGCTTAAAACTGGTGGAGTTGGTATTGCCTTTACTTAAAATAAAACCAAATTCGGTATCACCATACAGTACTTCGCCTTTGTGTAACTCATGAATCTCTTCATCTGAAAGCTGACCATACTGATGAAAATCTTCAAAAGGATCAACAGCCCAGCTAAAGCAGCTAAATAATAAAAGCAGTAATACAAAGGAGTTTCGCAAAATACGTTCTCTTGCAAATGGCAATAACAAAAAAGCGGAGAAATGGTTATTCACTTTCTTTCCACAAAATATGACAAAAAGGTGCATCTTTATCACGGCTAATTAAAATTTTCGCAAATAATACGTCTTCATTATCAAACTCAAGGCCTACTAATACTTGAATAAAATGCTCAGGTTCAATTTCTAAGGCAACAAAGTCTTGCCACTGTTCATCAGGCTCATCTTCTTCAATAAAGCCTAGCTCTTCACGGTGCAGGTTAAATTCTTCAACATCTTTATCGCTTAAATTATTGGGAGCCAGCTCTAAAAAAATATCATAAGCTTGATGAGTTGCTTCTTCTACCGTAAATAAACGTGGACCTGACATGAATGGTTAACCTCTGAGCTTTTAAGTGGGTATCATAATATCAAAAGTTGTTGGGGTTTTGATAAAAAAAACACGTTAAATACTGACTTTTTTATTTATTCCTAATACTTATAGATAGATTAACGATTAGTTAGCATAAGGCGTTACCCTTAAAAATTAAGTTAATCGTTAAAGATAACAGACCCCATTTGCTTTAAAAAATTCAGTTTGTTTTTATTCATCTTCATCCACTTTACTTAACATCAATAAAAACATAAGCTCAAGCAACAGGTCAGAGGAGTGCACAATGATAAAATTAGAAAAAAAACAGGGTATCGCTACAGTTACATTGCATCGCGAAGAAAAACAAAATGCCTTAAGCTTTGCTATGTTTGTTGAGCTTAATAAAGTGATTAAAAATATAAAAAAAGACGCCAGTATTCGTGCGGTTGTATTAACCGGTGAGGGTGAACACTTTTGTGCAGGACTCGATATCAATGCGGTTATGGCCTCACCATTCAACATTATAAAGCTCCTATTTAAATGGCTGCCTGGTAATCAAAACCTAGCACAAAAAGTAGTCTTAGGTTGGCAATCATTGAGTGTGCCTGTAATTGCTAAAATTAACGGAAATTGCCTCGGTGGTGGGCTACAAATAGCGCTCGGGGCTGATTACCGGATTGTTCATCACGATGCCAAACTCGCCATTATGGAAGCGCGCTGGGGGTTATGTCCCGACATGGGCGCTAATGTTATGCTTGCAGGCCTAGTAAAACGCGACCAAGCACTTTGGCTAGCAAGCCATGCTGACCCCATTAGTGCTCAACACGCTTTTGAACTCGGTTTAGTAACAAAAACAACCGACGATACAGATAAAGCAACGAAAGAAATGCTTGATACATTACAAGCACGTTCACCTGACACATTAGCGGCAATAAAGCGAGTAACTCAACAAAGCTATAAAGCCCCAGCTCGAAAAATACTCGCCAAAGAAACATGGAGCCAAATTCGCTTATTAATCAACCCCAATACTAAAAAAGCCATTGCTAAAGCAAAAGGTAAAACTGATATTGAGTTTGCAAACGCCAAGCGCTGGTAACATTGATGGTAATACTAAGGCACAATGCACAAAACAGCGTTATTTGTTAAAGTGATAATCCTCTATTGTATTGAGTCGTCGTCATGAAATACTTTTTAAGTAGCGCTATCATTTTGCTTTGCTTGGCAGCGGGCAAACTTATTATGCACTTTATTGATGCCAGTTTTCCTGCGCCACTATTAGCAATGGTTATTTTACTGGTACTGCTTTTATCAGGCATTGTTAAAGAGCAACAACTTACCCCATGTGCCTCGCCTATTTTAAATGTAATGCCTATTTTCTTTATTCCTGCAGGCGTTGGCTTTATTGAACACTTGGGACTTATAAAAACCCATTGGCCATTTTTAACCACCGTGATGATTATAGTGCCCTTGAGTAGCTTAATTTTAGTAGCCAGTATCGTTGGTCACTTTAAAGGCACTGAAAACAATGAATGAGCAAATCAGTGCAATAACGCCAAGTCTTTGGTGGTTAACTATCCCTTTTATAATCGCTCTTTTTTTAGGGCTAAAAATGCTCAATGTGAGAGTGAGTCACAGCATATTAAAATCCCTCACAAACCCCGTATTTTTAAGTATTGCAATAATTGCCTTATTATTAGTTAATCTAGATTTGCCTTATGCGAAATTTTCCTCTCATAGCCAATTACTTAGTTGGTTACTCGAGCCTGCAATCGTTGCGTTAGCCCTGCCCTTATATCAGCAGTTTATGCATATTCGAAAAAACTTTTTACTCATTTTTGTCACTTGCAGTATTGGTATTGTTAATGCCACATTGGTGGCTTTTGTATTAAGTATTTTATTTGCTGCCCCCTCGCAACTCAGCGCCTCAGTTGCCGCACTCAGCGTTACGACACCTATTGCATTACTTGTCACCGATTCACTTGGGGGGATCAGCTCGTTGGCTGCTGCCATGGTTATTTTTATTGGTTTACTTGGGGCTTTGTTTGGCTTTTTATTACTAAAACTAATTAAAATATTTAACTTTGAGGCACAAGGCATTGCAATGGGAACGGCTTGTCACGCTATAGGTACAGCCGCTGCAATTGCCGAGCACCCAAAAATAGGGGCGTTTTCATCAGTGGCTATGGCATTGAGTGCGTTATTAACTGCGGTGATAGTACCACTATTATATCCATTTTTAGTGAGCACTTTGTTATAGTAAGTTGATAACAATCTAACTAAAACTAGAGCCCACCATGATCAGTTCCGAAATTCAGCAATTTGAAAAATACTACGCCCTACTTACCGAGTATTTAGTCACCTATAGTATGCAAATAGTCGGCGCTATTTTTATACTATTGGTTGGCCTGTGGGTGGCGAAAAAGCTCGCCGAAGGTGTTGCCAATTTAATGACGCGGCATAACGTCGATATTACCTTAACCAACTTTGTCAGTAATGTAGTGAAAGTACTGCTAATCATTATGGTGATCATTATTGCGCTGGGTAAAATTGGTATTAGTGTGACCCCATTTGTTGCTGCAATAGGTGCAGCCTCATTGGGTGCAGGCTTAGCGTTACAAGGCATGCTTTCTAATTATGGCGCGGGGCTTGCTATTATTGCTACACGGCCATTTGTGGTCGGCGATACCATAGAAGTAAAAGGTGTTAGCGGCCAAGTAAAAGTAATTGAGCTGGGGCACACCGTATTAATTAATGAAGAAAAAGTAGAAATAACCATTCCCAACAAACATATTGTTGGCGAAATTCTGCATAACTCATTTAGCTACTCTTTAGTAAAAGGTGAAATAGATATTGCCTACAGTGCCTGCAGTGATACAGCAATCAACCTAATTGAAAACGTGCTCATACAGCATGAACTCGTCGCTAAAAAACCCAATGCACAAATTGGCATAGAGCGCTTTGCTGATAGCGGCGTTACTATTAGCTATCGCTATTGGGTACCCACCACTAAAATTATTGAAACTAAGCTTGCTATTAATGGCAGCGTGTATAAAGCAATTAACGATGCCAATATTGAAATTCCGTTTCCACAACGCATTATTACACTTAATAAAAATAACTAGCACTTCTCATGTGATTAACGCAAAAAGTTAAGTGCACTTATAACTATAAAAATGAGCCAATTATGCAGCAACCGCCTTTTTATCTAGGTGAATGGCAAGTAACCCCTGCCAGTAACACCCTTCAACGCGCTGAAGAACAAAAACAGCTAGAGCCCAAAGCCATGGATGTTTTGCTGTACTTGTGTCAAAACCAAGCAGAGATTGTCAGTAGCGACGCGTTATTAACTCACTGCTGGGCAAACACAGAAACCGGCGATAATCCTCTGCATAAAACTATCACTCAACTTCGAAAAGCCCTGGGTGATAAGGCAAGCGCTCCGCAATACATAGAAACCATACGTAAACGGGGTTATAGGGTTATTGCAACGGTTGAGTTTCCATTGGCTGATGACCTCCCCAGCCAAGTTAACACATGGCAAGGCGGCTCTCCTTTTTTAGGTTTGAGTGCATATAACCCAACCGATACCCACTTATTTTTTGGTCGTAATCACGCCATCAGCACGTTACTAGAGAGCGTATCAAGCCAAATAAAATTACAGCGCGCATTTTGTTTAATCCTTGGCCCTAGTGGCACGGGTAAATCATCATTAGTTAATGCGGGTATATTGCCAAAGCTACTCGACGAGCGAGGCTATAACGGCATTAGAGTAATGTCGTACACCCAACTAGACTTTGCAGATGTAGCTCAAAATAGGCTGTATTTAGATCTCGCCTCAGCCATGCTCGATTGGGATATTAACGACATTCCAGTATTTACAGGGTTAAGCGCACAAACGCTGGCGCAGCAGCTAGAACATGACATAGATAATGTTATTAGTTGTTTAAAAAATACAATTGCAAATACTCAAACAGCAGTAAAAACGCCGCAATTGTTTTTGTTTATAGACCGCTTAGAAGTGCTACTTTCCTCACCGCTATTTAGTAACGACACCCGAAGTAATTTTTTATCTGTTATTGAGCGTTTAGCGACCTCTAAAGCGGTGATTGTATTTAGTGCCTGTCGAAACGATTTTTACCCTTTAGTGGTTGAGCAACCCAGCCTTATGGCCGGCAAAGCTCATGGCGCGCATTACGATTTAACCCCGCCAAATCGCCATGAACTACAACAAATTATTCGCTTGCCAGCGTTAACCGCTAATTTAACGTTTTCGCAAGACCCACACACCAAAACCCCGCTGGATGAAATACTTTGCGCCGATACCGTCAACAATCCAGATGCACTGCCCATGCTGCAATACACACTGCAAGAGCTGTATTTACAGCGCAGTGATAATAATGAGTTATTGCACAGTGTATATGAAAAACTCGGCGGTATTGAGGGTGCCATTGGTAAAAAAGCCGAAGAGGTATTTATAGGGCTTTCTAAAGCGCAACAGCAGCAACTAAAAAGCGTGTTATCGCAATTAGTAACGCTAAACCCAGATGGTAAAACCATTACGAGCCGCGCAGCCCGCTTACAAGCGTTAACCAACACCAGCCAAAAAGAGCTGGTTCAAGCCATGGTCGATAGCCGCTTATTTGTATCGCATTTACAAAACCAAGAAGCCTACTTTAGCCTTGCCCACGAGGCATTATTACGCCAATGGCCACGTGCTAAACAGTGGATTAATGACCATAAAGATGCCCTTGCTATAAAAAGCCGCTTACACCACCACACGCAACAATGGCTTAATGAACATAAAAGTAACGCCTACCTGTTAGCGCCGGGTAAACCACTGCAAGAAGCCGTTACCTTATTAAACGACAACATATTCAAACTAGATGGTGACGAACGCGCGCTTATAACCAGCTCTCTTAAACACAGTAAAGCAAAAACAACCATAAAACGCGGCACAGTCGCTCTACTTTGTTTACTTACCTGTGTTGCCCTATTTATGAGTGTTACCAGCTTTCAAGCGCAGCAACTTGCACAGCAAAAACGCCAAGAGGCCGAAAGCTTACTAGGGTTTATGGTTGGTGATTTTGCCGACAAGTTACGCAGCGTAAAGCGTATGGACTTACTTGATGGCATTAGTAATAAAGCACTTGAGTATTTTACCAATCAAGTCGAGGAGCCAAGCTCACTATTTAACTTTAGTAATCAACAAGCCGAATTTAAAAGTCGCTTTCAGTACGCACAAACTTTGGAAGCCATGGGGGAAGTGGCCTATTCGCGCGGTAAAACCATTGAGGCCTTCACCGCCTTTGAAAACGCCCGCACTCGCCTTGAAGCATTATTAAAAATCCAACCAAACAACTTAGAGTTACTCACGCTTGCCGGTGCCAATGCTTTTTGGCTCGGTCAGCTTCATTATGATAAAAGCGATTACGCAGCCACTGAGCCATTATTTAAAAAATATCATGCCTACAGTGAGAAAATGTATTCATTAGCACCGAATGATTTTAACTCGATTATGGAGCTATCGTATTCGCATAATTCGCTGGGTTCTTTATACACAGAGAAATTTGACTACAGCGCAGCGAAACAAAGCTTTACAAAATCGCTGGCCCTTAAAAACAAAGCGCTTAAGCTTAAACCCAATAATAAAAACTTATTGCGCGATAAAGCAGATACCATCAGCTGGCTTGCTAAAACCGAAGAAGGGCTCGGTGATTTTAATGCCGCGCTAACCATGTATGTAAATGCCTCAAGTGAATTGTCAAATATGCTATTGAATTATCCCGATGATGCAAGTTTATCAAGCAGTTTAGCTTATACTTATATTCAGCAAAGCTATCTTTTAAGTTATTTACCCAATAGACAACCTGCCTACGAAAAAGCACAGCAAGCCACTAATACAATTAATAACGCTATATTGCAGGATCCAAAAAGTAAGTACTTTCAAGATTCATACTATCGCTTTTTAGCCTACCAATTGATGCTTTCAGCCGATAAAAATATTAATGAACAAGTAAATGAAATTATTAAATTTGTCAAAAATCAATACTTCGACAATAAATTTATTATAAATACACAAGTAAGCCTTATACACTATTTTATTGATAGGCTGTCACAGCACAAAGCACAGGAGTTATTAATTGCGCTGGAGAGTGATACAAACTATCAAGAGTACATAGCTAATCAAATGAAAATTGGCGATAACATAATACCGATACGGGTTAATTTACTTAAAGCTAAGTTAAGTACAACCAACAAGCAGCGAGAACAGTTTTGCTTAAATGCGCTTCAAGCCATTATTAAAACAGCAGAAAAAGATCAAAGTGTTCGTATCACATACCCGCTGGTACAGGTGTACACTTGCTTAAATCGAGCTGACGAAATCCCCAAAATAAAAGCAAACCTAGTAAAACTAGGCATTACTAATTTTAAACTATGACTATGAATAAAAAAGGAAATAATATGAATAACACTCAAGAACTAATTCACTTTACAGTTAACATTGTACTAGGCAGTGACGACGAAGCTAACTTTACATACTCTATAGATGGTAAAGAAGTGACTGGCGGCGGAGTTGTAAGAACCGAGACTGCGGGCATTTATAGTTTAGATGAAACCACAATTGAAAATGGATTTTTATTTACTGGCGCGACTATTACTGATGTCGATAAAGAAACGCCTTGCGCCCAAAACTTCAGCTTTAAAGTAAGCGATAATGGCCGCAAAATTACTATTATCGATACCGATGAAAACCCAGGTACTGCCTGTTTGATATTTAATGTTGAGTGCAACGGCACAGCCTATGAAAGCACTGATCCGCAAGTTGAAAATAGAGGTGAAAATTAATTAACATCGATTAATTATTGATTTTTAAATTGCACAGGGCTGATTTATTCCTTTGCAATTTTATAAGCCAAACACTTTAACGTTTACACATACCAAGCAGCATCATTAATAACTATCCTTTATTACTAATTTATAATAAAAACCTCAACTTTCAATTGCTGAGTAACTAATTTTCACCTTGCATAGGTTACTTAAAACCTGTGCAAATATGGTTTTTATCATTAAATATCAGCAAGTTAAAAACAGAAGATTACCGAAAGGTTTAATTGCACTTTTTTAAGTAAATTTGTAGACATCAAAAACGTCTGTACCATGCTAAGGCTAAAACGTGTCTAAACAAATTAATAACAAAGAAACTGCAGCAATTAAAAATGATAAAGCGCTCTCCTTCGAGAGTGCTTCATCGAGCCCTTTTTTAAATGCTCAATTTAGTGCTTTAATTGAATTGTTTAATGGCACTGCTGAAGGAATATTTGTAATTAATGAACAAGGTGATTTTGAGTTTGTTAATCCAAAAGCTGCGCAATTGTTTGGTCACTCACAGCAGTCATTGATTGGTGATAATTTATTAACATTTTTAAACGATGCCGACCTTGAAAAGTATAAGCAAACCCTATCGAATTGGATTAGCATTAAAGATACAGCGCTAAGCTATGGCCCTAATGAAGTAACAATTAATAAAGCCAATGGCGATGTGATTGAAGCCGACCTATCAATCTCAAGCATGCCTAAAAGTATCGCATCGGCGCAAAAGCTTTATGTGTGTATACTTCACGATCTTAGTACCCATAAAGCCATGTACAACCGTTTAAAAGTACAGGCCTCAACCGATCATTTAACTGGGCTTGCTAACCGTTTAGCTTTAGATGAGTCATTAAAAAAATATTGGCAAGAGAGTATTCAAAGCCAACAACCTCTAACCAGCATATTGATTGATGTTGACCACTTTAAAAAATTCAACGACACCTATGGGCATATTAAAGGCGATAAATGCCTACAAAAAATTGCAAAGCTAATTTTACAGTGTGTACCCTCAAGAGAATGTTTAGCGGCTAGGTATGGCGGTGAAGAGTTTGCAATAATTTTGCCCCGTCGCGATATTAAAAGTGCAACCATTGTTGCAAAACAAATCGAGCAACTCGTTAATAAGATGACCTTCACAGATATTGGCTTACCACCAGAGGTTAAAATTACCATAAGCCAAGGTATAGCCTGTGAGCATCATAATCAATATAGGACATATGAAGCGCTTTTATGTGCAACCGATACAGCACTATACCGAGCTAAAAAAGAAGGACGCAATAGAATAAGCTCTATCATTTAACGAATTAGTAGCATTATGCCCAAAACAAGCGCTAATAAATAGGAATTAGCGCTGAACTGAGACAGCTTCACAGTAGTAACAAACTACCTAATCCTAAAAAGGTTACAAAGCCGACAATATCAGTGACTGTGGTTAAAATAACTGAGCCTGATAATGCAGGGTCAATTTTCATTTTATCTAAGATAGACGGGATCACTACGCCCGCTAACGACGCAGCCACTAGATTAAGCAGTATCGCCACAGTAATGGTTATACTAAGCATAATATCGTTAAACCATAGGAAAGTTAGCAAGCCAATCACTAAAGCCCATACCAAGCCATTTACCGCGCCCACACGCAGCTCTTTTTTAAGCAGTGCCTTACGGTTGGAGTCGGTAACCTGACCAAGCGCAAGACCACGCACTATAACCGTTAAGGTTTGGCTTCCGGCAATACCCCCCATTGAAGCGACAATCGGCATCAATACAGCTAAAGCAACCACTTGTTCTATGGTGGCGCCAAATAAACCAATAAACCACGAGGCTAAAAATGCCGTCGCTAAGTTGATACCTAGCCAAATACCTCGGTTTTTAGCACTTTTGCGAACACTAGCAAATAGGTCTTCGTCTTCTCGTAAACCACCCGCCTTTGCTGTGGCTTCGTCAGCGATTTCTTGACGTAATTCATAAGCAGATGCAATGGTTAATCGCCCTATTAGTTTGTTATCGGCATTAACCACGGGCATGGCCATTTGTTCACTATGAATAACCACTTCAGCGGCTTCATATAAATCATGGTCTGCATGCAATGAGGTAAAGTCATGATTAGCTAAGGTCATTAAACTCTCATTATCATGCGCTTTTATCAGGTCATTAACTGCCACTTCGCCTATTAAGCTGCCTTTGCGGCTCACTAAATAAATCACTTCGCTGTACTGCGGTAACCCTTTGTGGAGTAACTTTTTAGCGCCGCCGGCTGTGAGTTTGTCTGACACCTTTAAAAAGTCAAAGCCAATCCAGTGACCTAGTTGCTCAGGCGTATATTGTTGCGCCAGCTCGTATTGTTTGGTTTGTGCTTCATCAAGCTGCTTTTTTGCATAATCAATAAAGCGCTGCGGGATCACTTCTTCTAATTCAAGCAGCTCTTCAACGTTAACTTCGTCTAATAATTTAAAACCGTCACTGTCATCTAGGGTTTGCAGTAACCATAAACAGCTATCTTCACTTAAATTAACGAAAATTTCGTGTTGCGTGTCTTCATCTAGTAAATGCCAAATTTCAAGGCGCTGCTCTTTAGGAATAGCTTCAAATAATAAGGATAAGTGTTCCGTTGATAAGGTTTGCTGAGCATCAATAAGTAATTTATTTTTGCGCTCAGTGGTATCACACTGCAATAAGTCGTTTATGAGTTGTGGTAACTGATCAACCGGATACTCTATCATTTAAAAACCCTAAAATAGTCTTTCACTATAAATTTACTGTAATAAGTAAGCACTTATTAATGAGAATAGCTAATAGTGTACATTAGACACGCATAAAAATATTAAAAAATCGCTGTGTTGTTAAATATTTATGGTTGTAGCGTGCTATAAACTATCGCGCTTTAGCTAAAAATAAAGCCAAAAAAAAGCCGCAACTAAACACGTTACGGCTTGATAAAAAATTAATAACTCAAGCTATTTATATTTTAAATTGCCCCACTAGGTCACCCAAGTTCTCACCGCGTCCCGCTAAGTGCTTACTAACTGAAGAAGTGGTTTTACTCGACTGCGTTAATTCATTAACAATTTCTTGAATAGCATACACGTTACGGTTAATTTCTTCTGTCACGCTGCTTTGCTCTGTTGCCGCTGTGGCAATTTGTGTACTCATATCATTAATGGTGGTCACGGACGTAGTTACCGCACCTAAGCTTTCAGATATAGCCCGTGAAGACTCAACTGAGCGGTTACAGCTTTGTTGGCTCGCATGCATTGCATCAACCGCTGCCGTTACTAAATTATGTAACTCGCTTAGCATTTCGTTAATTTCTAATGTGCTGTCTTGGGTTCTACTCGCCAGGCTTCTTACTTCATCAGCCACCACCGCAAACCCACGTCCTTGCTCACCTGCGCGTGCCGCTTCAATAGCCGCATTTAATGCCAGTAAGTTTGTTTGTTCAGCAATGCCACCAATTACACTTAATACGCTATTAATTTTTTTAGATTGCTCACTCAACGAGTTAACCTGCTCCGCGGCTTGATTAATTTCGCTCATTAAGTTTGATACTTCGCTCAGTGAAACATCTACACAATCTTGCGCGTTGGCCACTTCTTTTGTCGCTGCCTGCGTTGATACCGCAACTTGCGTGGTATTTTGCGCTACCTCATGCGAGGTTGCTGACATTTCGGTAATCGCTGTTGCCACTAAATCGGTTTCATGGTTATGCTTTAATAATTTATCTTCAATTAGTAATGTTTGCGTATTAATGTCTGAAGAAGCCGTTTTAACGTCACTTGTTACATCAACCACTCCGGCAATAATACTGTGTAGCTTACTCACAAATACATTGAAAGATTCACCTAACTGACCAATTTCATCATGGGTATCTATTTCTAAACGTCGGGTTAAATCCCCCTCCCCTTTGGCAATATCATCTAAGCTTTGCACCATACGTTTAATTGGTTTTAGCATATTATTGGAAGCGTACAACGCACCGGCTGCTGCTAAACCAAGCAGTAGAAGTGATATTAAAACCAAAGTGGTCATTTTTTCGCTTAAATGGCGCTCCATGGTTGTTTGATATTTTACCAGTTCGGCTTCAATATCATCCATATATGTGCCAGTGCCTATCATCCAATTAGTACCTGGGATCATGGCTGCATAACCAATTTTTTCGACTAAGCCGCTAGTATTGGGCTTTTGAAAATGATAAGTAAACGAGCCACCGCCTTTACGCGCTTGCTCAAGTAAGCCAACCACTATTTTTTTACCGTTAGGGTCGGTCATGCCTATTTTATTTTGCCCTTCTATCGCATCACCCAGTAATGCATGAAAAACACTAATACCATCGGTATCATAAATAAAGTAGTAACCATCTTCACCAAAGGTTAAATCTCGCAACGCATCTTTAGCGTCTTGTTCATTTCCTTGCGCTAATTGGTATTGCACTACTTTAGAGCCGATTTCTATTTCTGTTCTTAATAGAGTTTGTTTATCAGCAATTAATTTAGTTTTGAACTCATTAAAGTTTTGCTGTTGATTTTGCATCTCTAAATAATAAGAACCTGCCATAAAACTGATTAGTAATACAATCAAAGGTAAAACAGCCAGCAGTAGCAATTTGGTTTTTAAGCTTAAATTACCCATTATTTCTCCAATTAACATTATAAGCTATCAAGCTTTTTATTTTGCAGCCACTTAGCAACTACGTTTCCATTGTTTGTATTACTGACAACAGCGCTACACTTGTATATAAATTAAGCACAAACAGGGTTATTGCGCAATTTAATACACTCGTATGTTAGTAAAACATACTAAAATCAACTTTATAACTAGACGATAGTATAAAAGCAGTAATAAATAACTGATTTTTCTCATGCTATAAATTCTTACTAGTGCACAGCTTATTACCTTACGATTAAATCTTAACTAACCTCAGTAACACTATTTTAGCTTTAATGAAAATTAAATATTGGGCATCACACAAAGGCCTTGCTTTCTGAGTTAAAACACAAATAATGAAGCAACTAACTACTGGGTAAGAATGAGGAAAATGAGTTATATACTAACCACCCAATGCGCAGACGATATAGGTTTAATCGCCAAAATTACCGGACTGTGTAATCAGCATAATTTAAATATTATTCGTAATAACGAATTTGTAGATAAAGATGCGCAGCGCTTTTTTATGCGCACAGAGCTTACAGGCGAACCACATACTGAGTTTTTGTCACAACTGCGCGATGTATTACCTGCTGGCGCAAAAGTGGCACTGCACGGCGAAGAAAAAACCAAAGTGGTACTATTAGCTACAAAAGAAGCTCATTGTTTGGGCGGCATGTTACTTAAGCAATTTGAACAAGCCCTAAACATAGAGATACTAGCCGTTATCGCCAATTACCCTACTTTAGAGCCTCTAGTGAAAGGGTTTGATATTCCTTTTCATGTGGTTTCTCATGAAGGACTTACGCGCAGTGAGCACGACGAAAAAGTCGGTGACTTAATTGCCAGCTATAACCCAGACATTATTGGCCTAGCTAAATATATGCGTATTTTAAGCCCTGAATTTGTAGGTCGTTTTGAGGGTAAAATCATTAATATTCATCACTCATTTTTACCTGCTTTTATTGGTGCAAAACCATATCATCAGGCGTTTGAACGTGGTGTGAAAATTATTGGTGCCACGGCTCACTTTGTTAATAATGAGCTAGACGAAGGCCCTATTATTTTACAAGACGTATCGAGTGTGACTCATGCGAATACAGCTGAGATGATGGCTAAAATGGGTAAAGATGTAGAGAAAACGGTGTTTTCTAAAGCACTGCAACTAGCATCAGAACATAAGCTGTTTATTAATGGCAATAAAACCGTGGTATTTTCATAATTAGCTTTATATCAAAATTAAAAATGCCAGCTACTAAGCTGGCATTTTTTATAAGTAAATATTAAACCTTACCTAATTAGGGTGTGTAATACGTTGGTGCCCCAGGGCCTACTGGCATACCTAAAACAAATACCCATAAATAAAACAGTACCACCCAGCCAACAAAGAAAATTAAGCTGTATGGCAACATAGTGGCTACCAAAGTACCTATTCCCATGTCTTTTTTGTATTTAGTGGCAACCGCGAGGATTAAACCAAAGTAACTCATCATCGGAGTAATTAAGTTAGTTACTGAATCACCAATACGGTAAGCCGCTTGAATTGTCTCGGGGGCATAACCTATAAGCATCAGCATAGGAACAAATATAGGTGCTGTTACTGCCCACTGCGCTGACGATGAGCCTAAAGTTAAGTTAACTAACGCACACATTAAAATAAACAGTACAAATACTTCCGGTCCAGTTAAGCTAAGTGCTTGTAGTAATGCGGCACCATTAATCGCTAAAATCGTACCTAAGTTAGTCCATTTAAAAAATGCCACAAACTGTGCAGCAAAAAACACTAATACAATGTACATGCCCATAGAGCTCATACTTTTGCTCATGGCATTGATCACGTCTTTATCATTTTTCATGGTACCAACCACGCGACCATACACAAAACCTGGAATACCAAAGGTGACAAAAATAAACACCACAATCCCTTTTAAAAACGGAGAGTGAGCAACCAGCCCCGTTTCAGGATTACGTAAAATACCGTCGGCAGGAACAATAGTCCAAGCAAGTAACAATGAAACCAGAAGTAATGAAACCCCAGCCCATTTTAAACCTGATTTTTCTTTGTCAGTTAAACCCGCAATATTATTTTGAGCTAAATCTTCACTGGCTTCATCTGGATTATATTTACCTAAACGTGGCTCAACAATTTTCTCAGTAACAAGTGTGCCTAAAACAGCAATTAGCAACACCGAAATCATCATAAAATACCAGTTTGCTTCAGCGCCAACTTGGTAAGTTGGGTCAATCATTTGTGCTGCAGGCGTAGTAATACCCGCTAATAACGGATCGATAGTGCCAAGTAATAAATTAGCGCTATAGCCGCCCGATACACCAGCAAACGCTGCAGCAAGACCTGCAAGCGGATGACGACCTAAGCTATGAAATATCATTGCCGCTAGGGGGATCAATACTACATAACCCAGCTCAGACGCTGTGTTTGATAAAATAGCAGCGAAGACCACCATAAAGGTTACTAAGCGTTTAGATGCACCCATAACCATGCCACGCATTGCCGCAGACAATAACCCTGAATGCTCGGCAACACTCACACCTAATAGCGCCACTAACACCGTACCTAATGGAGCAAAGCTGGTAAAGTTAGTCACCAAGCCCGTTACAATACGCTGTAAGCCCTCAGCACTGAGTAAGCTAACCACTTCAATTACACCATCTGGATCGCGCCCAGCAGAGCCCTCAGGACGAGGATCGATGGCACTTAGTCCAAACCAATCGGCAACGCCACTAAATAAAATAATGGCAATACAAAACAGCGCGAATAAGGTAATTGGATGGGGAAGCATGTTCCCTAAAAATTCTACTGTGGCTAAAAATCGATTGAACCAGCCGCCCTTTGCGACCTGATTTTCATCTTGGGATGTGTGTGGTGAGTCTATTGAGTCTGACATACCATGCTCTCTTAATTACAAAATGCCCGTAACCTAGCATTATTTTCTGAGCAGGTCATGTAATAAAGATGAATGACTTGTTATGTCATGGTAATTAACTAATTGGTTTGTTGTAATGGGATTGCAAAAAAGAGGCTCTCGCCTCTTATTTAGTCTGCTTAGGCTTGCTCTATGGGTTCTAGTTGTAGTTTTGCAGCAATTAAAACAGCTTGAGTTCGGTTATAAACACCGAGTTTTCTAAATATGGCAGTAATGTGTGCTTTGACTGTGGCTTCTGAAATGTGAAGCTCGTACGCAATTTGTTTATTCAGTAAACCTTCGTGCAAATATTGTAAAACGCGGTATTGCTGTGGAGTAAGTGATGCCACTTGTGCGGCAATTTCTCTATCTGCGCCTTCGATTTCAGCCACTTTACTTTTTAGCTCGGTTGGCAGCCAAGTATCGCCTTCAAGTATTTGGTTAATTGCGTTGGCAATATCGTCAGATGATGAAGACTTAGGAATAAACCCCATTGCCCCATAACCCATAACTTTCGAAACAATATTTACATCTTCACTACCCGAAACCACCGCAATAGGTAAGCTTGGGTAATCTTCACGTATACGGATCAAGCCGTATAAGTCACCGTTACCTGGCATGTGTAAATCTAGTAGTAATATATCAAGATCTTCTTGTTCGCTTAACACCTGCAATGTGCTATCAAAATCCGCTGATTCAAATACTTCCAAACCCGCAAACTTTGCACTCAAAGCGCCCTTTAGTGCTTCACGAAATAACGGATGATCGTCCGCTATTAAAAACTGACTCATTGTTCACTCCCAAAAATTCGGCTGCTGTCCAATAGACAACAGCCGATATACTACGTTTAGAATCAACTTCTAATCAAGCTTTTAACGCGAAATTAACGATTTAATCGATTTTCTACTAGCTCATCAACCACTGACGGATCAGCAAGTGTTGAGGTATCACCAAGCTGTTGGTACTCATTTGCCGCGATTTTACGTAAAATACGACGCATAATTTTGCCAGAACGTGTTTTTGGTAAACCTGGCGACCATTGAATCATATCGGGTGATGCTATTGGGCTTAGCTCTTTACGTACCCAATTACGGATCTCTTTGGTCAGCTCATCACTCACAGTAACGCCTTCATTAGGAGTTATGTAAACGTAAATACCTTGGCCTTTAATATCATGTGGGTAACCTACCACTGCCGCTTCAGCTACAGCTTCATGAGCAACTAATGCGCTTTCAATTTCAGCAGTACCTAAACGGTGCCCAGACACATTAAGTACGTCATCAACGCGTCCTGTGATCCAATAATCACCGTCTTCATCGCGACGACAACCGTCACCAGTAAAGTACACACCAGGATAAGCGCTAAAGTAGGTTTGTTCAAAGCGCTCATGGTCGCCATACACAGTTCGTGCTTGTGAAGGCCAGCTATCTAAAATCACAAGGTTACCGTCAACCGCACCTTCTAATGTATTGCCTTCAGCATCAAATAACGCCGGTGCAATACCAAAGAATGGACGAGTTGCAGAGCCAGGTTTCATATCGGTTGCACCTGGTAATGGCGCAATCATGATGCCACCGGTTTCAGTTTGCCACCAAGTATCTACAATTGGACAATTAGATTTACCAATTTTTTCATAGTACCAGGTCCATGCTTCTGGATTGATTGGCTCACCCACAGAACCTAAAATGCGCAAGCTGTCGCGATGTGAGCTGGCAATCGGCTCTTCGCCTTTGGCCATCAATGCACGAATGGCAGTAGGTGCTGTGTATAAAATTGTCACGTTATGTTTATCAACCACTTCACCCATACGACCTGCTGTTGGGTAAGTCGGTACGCCTTCAAATACGACTTGCGTACACCCATTAACGAGCGGCCCGTAAGCAATATAACTGTGACCTGTGATCCAGCCAACATCAGCACTACACCAAAAAATATCATCGTCTTTTAAATCAAAAATGTATTCGTGGGTCATAGATGAATAGACTAAATAGCCACCGGTGGTATGAACCACACCTTTAGGCTGACCCGTAGAACCCGAGGTATATAAAATAAACAGTGGGTCTTCAGCATTCATGTGTTCAGGTTCGCAATCTGGCGCTTGGTCTGCAACTAAGTCATGCCACCAAATATCATGGTCGTGCCAATCAACATCGCCTGAAGTTAGTTTATGTACCACTACATGCTCAACGGTGGTGACTGAATCTTGTAATACGGCTTCATCTACATTGGCTTTGAGCGGTACACAATTACCTGCACGTCGGCCTTCATCTGAGGTGATCACCACTTTAGCACCCGAATCATTAATACGATCCGCAATAGCTGACGGTGAAAAACCACCAAAAATAACTGAATGAATTGCGCCTATACGAGCACAAGCCTGCATTGCATATATAGCTTGTGGGCTCATTGGCATGTAAATGGCTACACGGTCACCTTTTTTCACACCCAACTTTTTTAAACCATTGGCAAATTTAGCAACTTCATCATGTAGTTGTTGGTAGGTAATATTTTCGCTTTGCGAAGGATCATCGCCTTCCCAAATTAACGCTACTTTATCTGCTTTTGTTTTTAAGTGACGATCAATACAGTTATATGAGGCATTAAGGTAGCCATCTTCATACCATTTGATATTGATATGGCCTTTATCAAATGAAGTGTTTTTTACTTTTGAATATGGAGTAAACCAGTCAAGACGCTTACCGTGCTCAGCCCAAAACCCTTCAGGGTCCTCAATAGACTGTTTATACATCGTATTATATTTTTCATTATCGACGAGCGCTGCGTTTTTAATGTGCGCAGGAACTGGATAGATACTTTGTGACATATTAGTCTCCAATTTATATTACTTGCCTTAGGCTTTTCATCAAGGATTACTCAGCAGTGCACTATTAAATATTAGACATTAGTTGTATCTGAGTTCAAACAACGATTATCTTATCTATAATCCTCATGGCTACACCCTATTTACATAAAAAACATACTATTAAATAAAAGTATATGAACACTCAATAATTATTAAACCTTAGTCTAATAGACTAATAGTTGATTGAGTAAATTGTGTACATATACAACAGTAGCTTGAATATTTAAAAACTTTGATTGTTTATTAATAATTCGTATTTACTAACAAATTAGATTAAAGATAATTAAATTCAATCTGTTAGTACTATATAAGTAACACACATTAATACATATCATAAGCAAACAACATACAACAAGTAGCCTATAAAAGGACGCAACAATGAAATTTACTCCAATTAAAACACTGGCAGCTAGTGCTGTACTATGTGCACTTTCTAGCACAGCTTATGCTGCAAAAATAGGTGATACAGAATTTACCTACGGTGGATACATTAAACTCGACGCAATGTGGAGTGACTACTCAGCAGGCGCTCCTGCGGGCACCAGTGTTGGCCGTGATTTTTATGTGCCAAGTACACTAACCGTTGGTAACGATAATAGTTCAGACGCCGTATTTGATATGCACGCTCGTGAGTCACGTTTTAATTTTGGAACTGCTACCTTATTAGATAACGGTAAAACGGTTAAAACTAAAATAGAGCTAGACTTTTTAGCGTCAGCTCCTGGCGGCAACGAGCGTGTGTCTAATTCATACTCTCCGCGCATTCGCCATGCATTTATCTCATATGATGGCTGGTTATTTGGTCAAACATGGTCAAACTTTCAAAACGTCGGTGCATTACCAGAAGCACTTGATTTTGTTGGTCCTGCAGAAGGCACGGTGTTTGTTCGTCAATCTCAAATTAAATACACTACGGGTGCATGGTCATTCTCGTTAGAGAACCCAGAAAGCACAATTACTACAGCCGGCGGTGGCATGGCCGTAACTGATGATGCCTCATTACCTGACTTTACCGCACGCTACACCCATAATGCTGATTGGGGTAACTTTGTAGTAACAGCCCTTGCTCGTCAACTGACCTACAAAGTAGGTGGTGTTGATGCCGATGAAACCTCATTTGGTGTTAGTGCATCGGGTATGGTGAAGCTTGGTGAAGACAATCTAAAATTTATGCTTACCCAAGGTAAAGGACTAGGTCGTTATGTGGGTCTAAACGTAGCACGTGGTGCGGTTCTTAATGGTGATGACCTAGATGCGATTGATTCAACATCTGGTTTTATTGCGTATCAACATAAATGGAACAGCCAGTGGCGCTCTACTTTCTTATATTCGTTCTTGTCTGCTGATAATGATGAAAACCTACTTGCAATGTATGGCGACCCTACAGAATCAAGCCAAAGCTACAGCGCAAATATTTTATACTCACCGGTTAAACGTCTAACCTTTGGCGCTGAATTTAAACATGCAGAACGCGAGCTTGAAAGTGGCGTAGATGGCGATCTAGATCGTTTACAATTTTCTGTAAAGTATGCGTTTTAATTTCCTAACCAATTAAAATACTGATTTACTTCCTGAGCGGCTTCGGCCGCTTTTTTTGTTTTTAACCAGAGCTCAAGTTAACCAAATCCATGCGCTTTACTTAAAAAATATTAAAGACGTGTAAAATACCCAGCAAACGCAATTGCAAATCACTCTCATTTAGATTAAATTACCACCCACATTTAATCTTATGGGAAACATGATGCTGTACAAACATAAAAACTCTGCATTTAAACTGAGTCTACTTACTTCACTGGTTTTATCTGGGCATGCTATTGCTAACGACACGCAAGACGACCTACCTTTAGAAAAAATTGCCGTTTATGGGCAACATCATAAAAATTATATTACCGAAGAAGCACAGTCAGCGACTAAGCTAGGTTTAACCATTAAAGAAACTCCGCAATCAATTTCTGTTGTCTCACGCGCGTTGATGGATGACTTTTCACTTGATGATATTAATGCGGTATTAGAAAGCACCCCAGGCGTAACAGTGGAACAAATAGAAACCGATCGTACTTACTTTAAAGCCCGTGGTTTTGAAATAACTAACTTTTTAATCGATGGCTTAGGCACACCGCAAACCTCTGGTTCAATTCAAGGGACACTTGATACTGCAATTTACGACCGTGTTGAAATTGTACGTGGTGCCAATGGCATGATGACCGGTGCAGGTAACCCATCAGCGACTGTTAATATGGTGCTAAAAAAGCCAACCTACACAACACAAGTTCATGCATCGGCTTCTTATGGTTCGTGGAATAACAAACGTGTAGATATTGATGTTTCCACACCGATTAACGACGAGCATGCTGTCCGTGCTGTATTTACTAAGCAAGATAAAGAGTCATATCTAGACCGCTACGAAACCGATAAAACCATTGCCTACCTTGCCTATGAAGGAAAGCTAACCGACGATACACTTCTGAACATTAACTACGTAAACCAACAAAAAGATGCCGACAGCCCTCTATGGGGCGCGCTACCGCTTTATTACACAGATGGCTCCCCCACTAACTATGATGAGTCAACTAGTACAGCTGCAGATTGGTCGTATTGGGATAATAGCGCTGAACGTATCTATGTAACTCTTGAGCAAAATTTATCGGCTACCTGGGTCGCTAAAGCCCGTTATGCCCACATAAAGAATGAACAAAATTCTGAATTATTTTATGTGTATGGTACCCCAGATAAAGAAACTGGTTTAGGTTTAACCGGCTATGCGAGTCGTTATGATTACAAAGACACCCAAGATTTGTTTGACTTATATGCCAGCGGTAAATTTGAGTTATTTTCTTTAGAGCACGACTTATCATTCGGTATTAGCCAAGCAAACATGGACTTTAATGACCAATCGCTTTATGACTACAGCACAGGAAATGGTTTCCCTGCGATGCCTGATTTAGCGACTTGGGATGGTGTTATCCCTGAGGCAACACTGGTTGATTCGCCTAACGGCAGTGATGTACAAAATACACAAAGATCTGCCTATATTTCAACTCGTATTAAACTAGCAGAGCCATTAAGCATTTTGGCAGGCGTACGCTATACCGATTGGGAAACTAAAGGTACTGCTTATAGTGTAGTGCAAACCCGCGATGACTCAGAGGTTATTCCTTACATTGGTACGGTGTACGATTTTACTGAGTCGTTATCAGCGTATGCTAGCTACACCGAAACGTTTGTGCCACAAAAAGAGTTAGACATTAACGCTGAACAACTGGCTCCTGTTATTGGTAAAAGTGCTGAAGTTGGTTTAAAAGCACAACTTTTAGATGAACAAGTATTTGTAACACTGGCCTATTTTGATGCTAAGCAAGATGGACTTGCTGTTGCACTTCCGGGCTCCCTTCCAAGCGATACGCGTTATTACGCTGCAGATGGTATTAACAGTGATGGTTTCGAAATTGAATTAAGCGGTCGCTTAACTGATGATTTAAGTGCCAGCATCAGCTTCAGTAATTTAAGTATTGATGGTGATGAACTCGTTAAAGATTACACCCCAGAAAACCAATTAAAAATGGCAGCCACTTATCAAGTGCCATTTATTGATGGTTTAACCTTAGGTGCTAATTACCGCTGGCAAGATTCTATTAGCCGTGTGCAAGTAAAAGATCCAGCAGGCAACGCATTGGCAACTACAAAACAAGATGCTTATGGCTTATTAGATTTAATGGCCACCTACGAAATTACTCAAAACGTCGGTGTTACCTTTAATGTTAATAACAGTACTGATGAAAAGTACATAAACAGCCTTTATTGGGAGCAAGGTTACTACGGGGCACCGCGTAACTACTCATTGTCAGTTAACTGGCAGCTATAAAGCTAACTAGGCTTTAAGTCACTTTATAGCAAACAATAAAAAAGCGCTAACCTAATGGTTAGCGCTTTTTTTAAGCTCGGGTCAAATCAAGCTTTAAAACAAATGGGCTTAAAGGTCGCCTTCATCACCTAATACGTCTTCGCCATCTTCTGGCTCAACCGTTGCTTTTAGCAATAGCATCTCACGCAATTTACCTTCAATTTCATCTGCAATCTCAGGGTTTTCTTTAAGGAACTTAATCGAATTAGACTTACCTTGGCCAACTTTGTTGCCATTGTAGCTGTACCAAGCACCCGCTTTTTCAACAATTTTGTGCTTAACACCTAAATCAATCAGCTCGCCCTGCTTAGAAATACCTTCGCCATACATAATGATAAATTCAGCTTGTTTAAACGGCGGTGCAACTTTGTTTTTCACAATTTTAACGCGCGTTTCATTACCAACAACTTCATCGCCTTCTTTTACCGAACCAATACGGCGAATATCAATACGTACAGAGGCGTAAAATTTCAGGGCATTACCACCAGTTGTTGTTTCAGGGTTACCAAACATTACACCAATTTTCATACGGATTTGGTTAATGAAAATACATAGTGTGTTTGAACGCTTAATGTTACCTGTAAGCTTACGTAATGCTTGTGACATTAAACGTGCTTGTAGACCCATGTGTGAATCACCCATGTCGCCTTCAATCTCAGCTTTTGGTGTCAATGCTGCAACCGAATCGACAATCACTACATCAACCGCGCTTGAACGCACTAACATGTCACAAATTTCCAGTGCTTGCTCACCTGTATCTGGTTGAGATACCAGTAACTCATCAATGTTAACACCTAGTTTTTGTGCATAAATTGGATCAAGAGCATGCTCAGCATCAACAAAGGCACAGGTTTTACCTTCTTTTTGAGCTTCAGCGATAACTTGCAATGTTAGCGTTGTTTTACCTGATGACTCTGGGCCATATACTTCAACAATACGCCCCATCGGCAAGCCGCCTATGCCTAAGGCAATATCAATACCTAGCGAGCCTGTTGATACAGCGTCAATGTTTAACGCTTTATTGTCACCCAATTTCATGATTGAGCCTTTACCAAATTGACGTTCAATTTGTGATAAAGCTGCGTCCAACGCTTTTTGTTTGTTATCGTTCATTTTCTTCTCCAAATCCAGCTAATGCAGACAAGTATACTGTATGAAATCACAGTATCAAGCTAATTTTATTATTTTATCTTCTCTATTATGATTTTTAAAGAAAATACAATAGCTTGCAGCCTAACTTGCGCCCTGTTACCATTAAATACTTGTTCAAACGTCCAGTGTTTACCGTTAATTTGCAGTCCAAACCACACGAGCCCTACCGGTTTGCCCTCAGTAGCACCACCGGGTCCTGCAATCCCTGAAATAGCAATGCCAATATCAGCATTTGCAGCCTTACAAGCGCCTGCTGCCATCTCAATGACTGTTTGTTCGCTCACCGCGCCAAATTCCTCTAGGGTATCATGCTTCACATTGAGTAATTCATGCTTTGCGTTATTGCTATAAGTGACAAATGCACGGTCAATATATGCTGAGCTGCCTGGGGTATCGGTAAGCGAATAACTCACTCCACCACCAGTACATGATTCAGCGGTAGTGATCCATAAGCGTTTATCCGTTAAAATAGCGCCTAATTGCGCAGCAAGTGTCTTAATCTCTTGATGTAATTCCATATTCAGCCTTTGGGTAAATACATGTCGTTTGATCTTTATGCACCGCACACTATAAAACAACAAACCCCTATGATGCAGCAGTATCTAAAAATAAAATCAGAGCATCGCGATATTTTATTGTTTTATCGGATGGGGGATTTTTACGAACTCTTTTTTGATGACGCAAAACGCGCCGCGCAGTTGCTTGATATTTCACAAACTCACCGTGGCAAAGCAGGGGGCGATCCTATTCCTATGGCAGGCGTGCCTTATCATGCGGTAGAAAACTACTTAGCCCGCTTAGTGCAAATGGGCGAGTCGGTGGCTATTTGTGAACAAGTGGGCGACCCTGCCACCAGCAAAGGCCCTGTTGAGCGCAAAGTAGTACGTATTGTAACTCCTGGTACTATTTCTGACGAAGCCTTATTACAAGAGCGCCAAGACAACTTACTAACCAGTGTTTGGCAAAATAAAAAAGGCTTATACGGTGTTGCGTATCTTGATATCAACTCTGGGCGCTTCAACATTGTTGAAGTTAGTACCGATGAAGCATTTAGCTCAACCCTACAACGCTTAGCGCCTGCTGAATTACTATATAGTGAACACTTTGAAAACACTCATTTAATTGAACATATTAAGGGAGCGCGTCGTCGCCCTGATTGGGAGTTTGACCTTGATACCGCGCAACACTTACTCTGTGAGCAGTTTGGCACCAAAGATTTAGTCGGTTTTGGGGTCGACAAAGCGCATAGCGCCTTGGTAGCGGCAGGCTGTTTAATGCAATACGTAAAAGATACCCAACGTATTGCATTACCGCACATTCGTGCAATTACTCTTGAGCATAATGAACACGCGGTAATTTTAGATGCGCCTACCCGTAAAAACCTTGAACTCACCGTTAATTTATCCGGTGGCTTTGAAAATACACTTGCCCAAGTACTTGATAAAACAGCAACGGCTATGGGCTCGCGATTACTTAAACGTCGTATTCATACTCCTATTCGCAATAAAGACGAGTTAAATTCTCGTCTAAATGCCATTAGTGCTATTTTAGATGTGCAATTATGCAGTGAGCTGCATGAAGCTCTTAGAGATATTGGTGATATAGAACGTGTAATTGCTCGTTTGGCATTACATACTGCTCGGCCACGTGATTTAACAAGGCTTCGTAGTGCGCTTCAAGCATTAGCACCGCTACATAGCTTATTAAACGATGCCACAGATGCGCGTATTTCTCATATTATTGCCCACTCTAAAGAGCTCCCCGAGCTTCAAGCATTACTTGAACGTGCAGTGATTGATAACCCACCAGTGTTAATTCGTGATGGTGGTGTTATTGCGCCAGGGTATAACAGCGAACTCGATGAGTGGCGTAATTTAAGCCAAGGTGCAACCGATGTGCTTGAACAACTAGAGCAACGCGAACGTGAACGCACGGGCATTAGTACGCTTAAAATTGGTTACAACCGCGTGCATGGCTTTTTTATTGAAGTGAGCCGCGCTAACTCGCATTTAGTCCCTGCAGATTATATTCGTCGTCAAACGTTAAAAAATAACGAGCGCTATATAATTCCAGAGCTTAAAGAGCACGAAGATAAAGTGCTTGGCAGCCAATCAAAAGCGCTGGCACTGGAAAAACAGCTATACGAACAGTTATTTGAATTTATAGCGCCGCATATTGAGCAGCTACAAATAATGGCCTCAGTCATTGCCGATTTAGATGTACTGAACAATTTAGCAGAGCGTGCCCAAACACTTAATTATGCCAAGCCAGAGCTTTGCGATAACGATAATATTAGCATTAAACAAGGCCGCCACCCTGTGGTTGAGCAAGTAATGAAAGACCCGTTTATTGCCAATCCTGTAGAACTCAATAGCCAGCGTAAAATGTTGATAATTACCGGCCCTAACATGGGCGGTAAATCAACTTACATGCGCCAAACTGCCCTTATTGTGCTTATGGCGCACATTGGCTGTTATGTCCCTGCCGATAGCGCTAAAATTGGTAATATTGATAGAATATTTACCCGTATTGGCGCTAGTGACGACTTAGCATCTGGGCGCTCTACCTTTATGGTTGAAATGACAGAAACCGCGGCAATTTTAAATAATGCCACCGCACAATCATTGGTATTAATGGATGAAATAGGCCGAGGAACCAGTACTTACGATGGTTTATCACTGGCATACGCGACGGCGGATCATTTAGCTTCAAAAATCGCGGCTAAAACTCTGTTCGCAACCCATTACTTTGAACTCACTGAGCTTGCAGAACAAACACCTGGGCTGGTTAATGTGCACCTAGATGCTATTGAACACAACGATACCATTGCCTTTATGCATACTGTATTAGATGGCGCAGCGAGTAAGAGTTTTGGTTTACAAGTAGCAGCTCTGGCCGGCGTGCCTAAAGCGGTTATAGCCCAAGCAAAACAAAAGCTAAGCTTGCTTGAAAACCATCAAAGTGTCACAACAGTCACCACAGAGCAGCAGGTTTTACCGTTTGATAGTGAACCACAAACCACTCAACCAAGTGAATTGGAGCAACAAATGAGCGCGATAGACCCTGATAACCTATCACCGCGTCAGGCGCATGAACTGCTTTATAAATTAAAAGCACTACTTTAAACGCAAACAGCCCGACTTAAAAAGTCGGGCTGTATTTATTTTTTTGTGTGTTTAGATTAAGCGAACTGTTCAAATAAGCTCTCAGTACTTAACCCTTCTTGTTGCAAAATATCTTTTAACCGACGTAGCGCCTCAACCTGTATTTGGCGAACTCTTTCACGGGTTAACCCAATTTCACGGCCCACATCTTCAAGCGTTGAAGGCTCATAACCGAGTAAACCAAAGCGACGTGCCAGTACTTCGCGCTGCTTAGGATTCAATTCACCTAACCAGTCAATAATATGCGTATTCATATCATTGCTTTGTACTTCACCTTCAGGACCGACATTTTTTTCGTCGGCAATCACATCTAACAATGCACTGTCGTTTTCACCACCAATAGGCATATCTACAGACGCTATTTTTTCATTTAGGCGAAGCATTTTTGTTACATCTTCGACTGGTCTGTCTAAGCTTTCTGCTATTTCTTCTGCGGTTGGCTCATGATCAAGCTTTTGCGTTAGCTCACGGGCTGTACGTAAATAAACGTTAAGCTCTTTAACTACATGAATAGGTAAACGAATAGTACGGGTTTGATTCATTATTGCCCGTTCAATAGTTTGGCGTATCCACCATGTGGCATAAGTAGAAAATCGAAAACCACGTTCAGGATCAAACTTTTCAACCGCCCGGATCAGCCCTAGATTACCTTCTTCAATTAAATCAAGTAAAGCAAGCCCACGATTGTTGTATCTACGCGCAATTTTTACAACTAAGCGTAAGTTACTTTCGATCATGCGTTTTCGGGAGGCTTCGCAGCCTTTCAGCGATTTTCGTGCAAAAAATACTTCTTCTTCTGCACTTAATAGAGGGGAAAAACCAATCTCGCCTAAGTATAACTGGGTGGCGTCGAGGTTTTTAGTGACTTCTTCTTTTACAAATACATCTTCATCTTCCACGTCATCAAGTAACTTCGTTGTCTCCTCTACTTTAGAGTCGTCAAACTTATCATCAGTGGGGGTTTTCTCAGCTTTTGCTACATCAGCCATAAGACTTCTCCTGAGCAAGCTATCAATAACTTTATGATTAAGGTCTGTAGTCGTTTTATTAGCTTTTGCTGTATTAGCCATGAGCCTTCTCCAGAACAGTCAATCAATTCCTTCAGTTCAGGGTAGGTACTTAGCAGGGTTAACAGCTTTTCCTCGATAACGAATTTCAAAACGAAGTGCCGTTACTGAAGACTCTGAATTACCAATTTCTGCTATTTTTTGTCCCGCCTTCACTATTTGCTTTTCTTTCACAAGTAACGTTGAATTATGTGCATAAGCACTTAGGTAATCATCGTTATGTTTCAAAATAATTAAATTACCGTAACCTCTTAGCGCACTTCCCGCGTAAACTACTGTTCCTTTTGCCGCGGCGAGTACGGTAGTACCCTTTTTATTAGCAATCTGTAGGCCTTTATAACCATTTTCCTTGTTAGAAAAGCGTTTTGTTATTTTACCTTTAGCAGGCCAAAACCAACTCAACTTTTTAGTTGAAGAACCTTGAGACTGACTAATTTTTTGGTTAGCTTGTTTTTGAACATACCTACGTTTTTTCGGCTTATCAAGCTCTTTCTTTAATTTTCTGTTACTTTTTTGTAAATGAGAAGGCTTTTTAGCAGCTTTCTTTTTATGCTTTTTTTGTGTAACCCTTGACCTGCTTGGTTCTAAAATGGATACAACCTGACCAGGAACAATAGTGTAAGGTGATGGAATTGAATTATTTTTTGCAAGTTCTCTGAAATCTTTTCCAGCACTAAAAGCAATCGAATAAAGTGTATCGCCTTTTTGTACCGTGTACTTACCACCGTTAATATTAATCCGTGAAGGATAGTCATTAATATTATTATTTAAACTACTTACAGGAGCGGGAACATGGCGAGACGAGCATGCACAAAGCAAAACACTAATAAATAAAGCAACATAACAGCGTATTTGTTTATTCAATGTGTTTTGCCCTCTGTTTTAATATCATTATATTATGGCTATTATCGCAACAATAGGTACGCAACAGCGATTAAAGCAACCACTGCCCAGCCAAGTACTTCAATATATTGACGTAATTTTTGTTCCATTTTAACTCCGCCCCATTTCATTAAAGCAGAAACTAAAAAGAAACGCGCGCCACGGCCAACAGCAGAAGCAATAATAAAAGGTAAAAACGCCATTTGTAATACACCAGCGCCAATGGTGAACACTTTATAAGGAATAGGCGAAAATCCCGCTATAAATACCACCCAAACACCATAATCTTTGAACCATGCAAGCGCCGTATTAAATTTATCTTGCCATTGCATTTGCGCAATAAAGGGCTCTACAACCGGTTCAAACAACCAAAATCCAAGTAAGTAACCCAGCACGCCGCCGAGCACAGACGCAACCGTGGCAAAGCTTGCAAATCGCCATGCCTTACTCGGTTGCGCTAGCGACATCGGCGCCAACATTACATCGGGTGGGACCGGAAAAAATACCGATTCGGCAAAGCTCATTCCTGCTAAATAACGTTCTGCATGGCGGTGTTTAGCCCACACTAGCGCCATATCGTATAACTTGGTAAACAACTTCAAAATGAATTCCTATTCAATATCACCAGGGACTAAAGGTACAAATCTAACTGGCGCAATTACATGCTCTGTAAAGCTATCGCCTTGGCGAATAACCATGGTTAATTTTTGTTCCGCCTCACCAATAGGGGCGAGTAATACGCCTCCATCGGCAAGTTGTGCGAGTAACTCGGGGGGAATGGTGGTTGCCGCAGCGGTCACGATAATGCCATCAAATGGCGCTTGTGACTGCCAGCCTTGCCAACCATCGCCATGTTTCATGGCGACATTGTACAAATCAAGCTGGTGTAATCGGCGTTTAGCTTGCCATTGCAAAGCTTTAATACGCTCTACCGAATATACTTTATCAAAGGTTTTAGCCAAAACCGCCGTTTGATAGCCAGACCCTGTGCCTATTTCTAACACCTTATGTTGTACACCTGCCAATCGCATTAGCTCGGTCATGCGGGCAACAATATAAGGCTGAGAAATAGTTTGCCCTTGCCCTATAGGTAGCGCGGTATTTTGATACGCTTTATGCTTGAGTACATCATCAATAAAAATATGCCGAGGAATTTGCGCTATTGCTTTTAAAACCTCTTTATCTTCTACGCCCTCTCGCTGTAAAAGGTCTGAAAGCGCTTGTGCACTGCGGGTATAATTAGCCAGCACGGTTAATCTCCAACTCGGCTAACCATTCTCCCACGGCCTTAATACTGTCTTTGGCGGTCATATCAACGCTTAACGGGGTCACTGATGCATAACCATTATTAACCGCATAAAAGTCAGTACCTTCGCCGGCGTCGCTTTCAAGCCCTAGTGAGCCATACCAAAAAATATCGCGCCCCCATGGATCGGTTTGCTTGGTCATGGTTTCTGCTTTGTGACGAGCCCCTAAACGAGTTACCTGAACGCCTTTGAGCTCAGAGAGCGGAATATCGGGAACATTAATATTAATGATCTGATCTTTGGGCAACGGATGCGAGGCTAGTCCTTTAATAATGTTTACAGTAACGGCTGCCGCTGTTTCAAAATGCTCACCATGATGAGAGCACAAAGATACCGCAATTGCTGGTAAGCCCAGATGACGACCTTCCGTCGCCGCAGCAACCGTACCAGAATAAAGCGTATCATCGCCTAAATTACCGCCATGATTAATACCGGCAACAACCAAATCGGGTTTTTCATCCACTAATTGATTAACACCTAAATGCACACAATCAGTGGGCGTGCCGTTTACTGACATGAAGCCGTTTTCAAGGGTCGTAGCACGCAGCGGGTTCATTAACGTCAATGAGTTACTTGCACCACTGCAATTTCTATCTGGCGCAACCAGCGTTACCTCAGCGATTTGTGTTAATGCTTGATATAAAACAGCAATACCTTTGGCATTAACACCATCATCATTACTTAATAGAATCTTCATCTGCGTTATCCTTTTCTTTTCGCTCGCGTGGGCTGGCGTCAGTATAATCAACCAGTTCGCGCAGTAAAGCCGTTGCAAAACAGCCTTTGGGTAAGCCAAAGCTGAGTTTTAATGTGCGTTCATCAAGTGTTTCTATGCTTAGCTCTTGGGGGATTAAACGCAGCATTCTGCGCTCGTTTTTAAGCCCTAAATCCCCTAAGCCATCACACCATGCTAGATACGGTGCCAACCATGTTTTTTCTTGTTCGGTTAAGCCTTTTTCACTTTTGCCCACCATGGGCGCCGACATCATAATGTCGCCAGAGGCAAGCCGTGCAATATTTTCATCACTTATCGCATCTTCAAAAAATGCATTACTGCCACTGAGCATAAATACTTCGCGGTGCATGGTTTTAGCAAGGCCATGCTCAGCCACGCGTAAACTAACAATTTGATTAAACACATGTGAGCGTGCTGCAGAAATAATAATGCCACGTAGCTTTTTATCGCGAATACGCTCACCAGCAAACATTTTTTCGGCCATCACTAAGTTGTGTCCATCACGACCAAAGCGCTGCTCACCAAAATAGTTAGGCACACCTGCGCGTACTGCATTTATACGGCACAAAATATCAAGCGGCTCGGTTACATTACGCAAGGTAATAGTAAATCTATTTCCTTTATGGCAACCGGTGCGTAATTTTCGCTCATGGCGCTGCTGCGATACCACAAACACGCTTTCGCTGTTCAGCTCAGTAAAATCAATATGCTTTTTAATCGGTACTTTTACGCTAAACCACTGCGAGCATACTCCATGGCGGTCTTTCATACCGGCATAGCTTACATCGCGCGGCGATACACCCGCTTTTTGTGCAATCAGCTTGGCAACATATTGGGTGTTTTCACCCTTTTTAACCACTTGCAAACACACGTGTTCACCACTGCCGGTAAACTCTATACCGAGATCCTCATCAACCATAAAGTCTTCTGCGGTGGTTTTAAAGTCGGCTTTGGAAAGCGGCGCGCCATATAAATAATTTAATTCGCTCATGCGTTTTGTTTACTCATAATGACCACGGCATGGCTTGAAATGCCTTCTTTACGCCCCTCAAAACCGAGTTTTTCGGTAGTGGTAGCTTTTACATTTACCTGTGAAAGCTCGGCATTTAAATCACTGGCAAGATTGGTTCGCATTGCTTGAATGTGCGGCAGCATTTTTGGTGCTTGTGCCACAATGGTGACATCCGCATTGCCCAATACATAGCCCTGTTGCTTGGCTAAGTTCACTACATGGCGAAGTAAAATACGGCTATCAATATTTTCATATTCACTGGCCGTATCCGGAAAATGCTTACCAATATCGCCCAGCGCTAATGATCCTAAAATAGCGTCACATAAGGCATGAATAGCTACATCACCATCTGAGTGTGCTAAAAAGCCTTGCGGGTAATCAATTTTTTCGCCGCAGATAGTTAAAGGCCCTTGGCCTCCAAATTTATGTACGTCAAAACCATGGCCTATTCGTATCATGTTGCACTCTCATTATTTTGTTTTTGCAGTAAAAAGCCTGCTAAATCTAAATCTTCTGGGGTGGTGATTTTAATATTATCACTACGCCCTGCTACCAGCTTTACCGGCTTATTTGCCCACTCCATTGCACTGGCTTCATCAGTAATGGTTGCACCGCTGTTAAGCGCACTTTGCAATGCCGTTTTAAGCTCGTCGTATTTAAACAGTTGCGGGGTAAGCGCTTGCCATAAATCATCACGAGGCACAGTTTGCTGCGCATGGCTTTGCCCTCGTTTTATAGTGTCTTTTACTTTGCTGGCTAAAATGCCGCCTTCATCAGCCTGCATGCACTGTGCGATTAAGCGCTCTATATCAGCAATATCGACTAAAGGTCTTGCAGCGTCATGCACCAAAACCCAAGCAGGTGGGTTGGCAGCTAAAAACAATAAACTGTTTAACACTGAATCTGCGCGCTCTTTACCGCCAATAGCACGCACAATGCGAGGATCAGCTAGTGTAAGGTCGTCAAAGTAGGGGTCGGTTTCGCTCAGAGCCACCACTATAGAGTTTAACTGCGGTAACTGCGATAACTTAGCGAGCGTATGCTCTAGAATGGTTTTCCCTGCTAAGGAAATATATTGCTTTGGTGTTGTGTGTTGCATTCGACTGCCAACACCTGCGGCAGGAACAATAGCAGCAATAGTTTGTTTATTTGTCATGGTGTTGAGCCGGTAAAACACGAATAAAGGTTTCGTCCGGTTTAATCATTCCTAATTCGTTGCGGGCACGCTCTTCAATGCCTTCGTGGCCGAGCTTTAAATCTTCTATATCCGCTTTTAATACTTTATTACGCTTTATTAGTTTTTCGTTAGTTTGTTGATGCGATGCCACCGCATTTTTTAAACGGGTGTAGTCTTGCACCCCGTTATGACCAAACCAAAGGCGATACTGGATAAAAAGTGCTAAGCACAACAAGCCAAATTGAAAAAATCGCATTAAACACTCCTTATTTTAATTTTTAATTATCTACTTATGCTAGCGGCCGCTTAACATTGCGCCAATTAATATTGGCAGCTAGTAACATTTCCCGTAGTGACAAAACCCGTGGCGTGCTACGCTTTGAAAACTGCCACTGGTGGCCACAACACGCCGCTGCAAGGCTCGTTTTACTAGGTTTAAGCAATTGCGCACTTTGTTGCTCAAGTCCTTGGCCTAAAAAATCAAACCAGCCAAGTTCATTACAATGCAGTTGCGTATCAGCTACTTGATCAATGCTATCTATTCTAACCCGAATTTGACCGTGACTTTGTAATAATACCGGAATTATTAGCCCTACTTTGGCATGCGCTTGATAAAAAAGTTCATTCGCTGCAGGATTAGCCTCTGGCGGTGTAGGTTTTTGTTTTTCAAGCCAGCCTCCATTTTGCGCATCAAGCGTAAAAGGCAATGGTGCATTCGCTACACGTGTTGCGGCACGTTCAATATAATAAGGCAGGCTTTTTAATTGCCTGCGTAAACGGTCACCATTAGGTTCAGCCACTAAGCGCTGAACTTCACGCTGATAAAAAGCATTGCATAATTGTGCGTAAAGCACTTTTTGTGCATCAGTTTGCCACATTTCAACTTGCTGGCTTGTGTTAAACTGCTTATTTTTAGCAACCAATCGCTGTACTCAAAAAAACATTTTAATACTGTTTTATAACACAGTAACGCACAGTTTTTAAGCACTTGTAGTAATTTAAGCGCTTGGCTTTTCACCTAATTTTGCAATACCTGATTCTAAAAATTGCACCATAGTGCTGCGCTTTTTACCTATTAATAAGCTGCCATCAGCCAAAAACATAAAGTTTTGCCAGTTACGTTTAAACACATCAAATGTCGTTTCAATAATATTGTCGCGTGCCATGCAAAAATACACTGTGGTATTAGCCTGCCAATCTAAGTGGTTCAAAATAGCATCTGGAAATTGGGGTTCTTCGCTTTCCCAAGCATCTTCCCAATTAATTTCTTGGCTAAAGTTTTGCTCTTGCGCGCACCAATCGGTTTTATCAAAAAAGTCTGGATGATCATGTTCGCGACTCACCATGGTTGTCCACAGTACGGCGGCACGCTCGCTGGTCATAGGTTTAATATTGGCTGCATCAATATCTGAAACCGGAATATCTTTATGGCGAAATACCCAGGCTTTTTTGTAATCATCAAGAGAAATATAATTCATAGTATTGCTGTATTCTTTGGCATAATAAAAAGCGAAGGCAAATTATACAAGATAACAGACTATGACTACAGCACTAAAACTGGGTTTATATCAACACTACAAAGGCCCACAATATAAAGTTATGCATGTGGCGACCCACAGCGAAACCAACGAGCAGTTGGTTATTTACCAAGCCTTATACGGTGAGTACGGCATATGGGCACGCCCACTAAGTATGTTTACTGAAACCGTAGAAAAAGACGGTAAAACTATCGCCCGTTTTGCCTACCTTGGTGAAGCCGATTAACTATGGCATTATAACGCATAATAATTACTGCTCAGACCAGATAAAGGATAACCCGTGCAATTTAATTCTACTGATAATTACATCGCAAGCTCAGCATTAAAACAGGCAGTAAACGCCGCTATTATGCTGCAAAAACCGCTTTTAATTAAAGGCGAGCCTGGCACAGGTAAAACCATGCTGGCCGAAGAGTTAGCGAAAAGTTTAGATACTGAGCTTATTCAGTGGCATATAAAATCAACCACTAAAGCGCAGCAAGGTTTGTACGAGTACGATGCGGTATCGCGTTTGCGCGACAGCCAGCTAGGTGATGAGCGCGTTCACAATATTAGCAACTACATAGTTAAAGGTAAGCTGTGGCAAGCCTTCATGTACGCTGAATTAAACGGCAAACGCCCAGTACTGCTTATTGACGAAATAGACAAAGCCGATATTGAGTTTCCAAACGATTTACTACTCGAACTCGATAAAATGGAATTTCATGTATACGAAACCGGTGAGCGCATTGTGGCCAAAGAGCGCCCTATTGTGATCATCACATCAAACAATGAAAAAGAGCTGCCTGATGCGTTTTTACGCCGCTGCTTTTTCCATTATATTGATTTTCCAAATAGCGACGAAATGCAGCAAATTATTGATGTGCACTACCCGCATGTTAAACAAGATTTAGTTCGCCAAGCGCTAGAAGTATTTTTTAACTTACGTGAAGCCAACGGCCTTAAAAAGAAGCCATCTACCAGCGAATTACTGGATTGGTTAAAACTATTAATGGCTGAAGATATAGACGCAAAAACCCTGCACGACAAAGCGCAAAAAGGCGGTTTAATGCCGATGTTTGGTGCGCTGCTTAAAAACGAGCAAGACATAAGCCTAATCGAAAAACTTGCGTTTATGAGCCGTCGCTAACATGTTGGTACAGTTTTTCTTCAAATTACGAGAATACCGCTTACCAGTGAGCCTAAGAGAGCTACTCGATTTAATTAACGCTTTAAAACAAGGCGTTATATTTGCTGATGTAGACGCGTTTTATCATTTAGCGCGCACTATTATGGTAAAAGACGAAACCCATTTTGACCGGTTCGATAAAGCCTTTAGCGATTACTTTAGCGGTATTGCCGACTTAGACCTACTCGAGAGCTTAAAACAGCAACACAACTTACCTGAAGATTGGTTGCGTAAAGAGTTTGAAAAGCACCTAAGCGATGAAGAAAAAGCCCAACTAAAAGCCATGGGCGGGCTAGACGAGCTAATGAAAACCCTAAAAGAGCGTTTAGAAGAACAGCAAAAACGCCACGCAGGCGGCAATAAATGGGTCGGCACTGGCGGTACCTCGCCTTTTGGTGCGTATGGTTATAACCCTGAGGGTGTGCGTATTGGTCAAGACGGCAACCGCAATCGCCAAGCTGTAAAAGTGTGGGATAAGCGTGAATACCGTAATCTCGATTCTGACCGCGAAATTGGTTCACGTACCATAAAGCTGGCACTTAAAAAACTACGCAAATTTGCTCGTACTGGCGCAAGCGACACCCTTGATTTAAACGAGACTATTCGCGCGACCGCCAAGCAAGGCGGCATGCTCGATGTCAAAATGGCCCCCGAGCGCCACAACGCGGTAAAAGTATTGATGCTGTTTGATATTGGCGGTTCAATGGATGACTACATTCATACCTGTGAAGAGTTATTTAGCGCCGCCCACAGCGAATTTAAACACTTAGAATTTTACTACTTTCATAACTGCTTATACGAGCACGTGTGGCAAGATAACCAACGCCGCCACTCAAACGTTATTGACACCATGACGCTGATCAACAAGTTCACCAGTGACTACAAAGTTATATTTGTTGGTGATGCCACTATGGGCCCGTATGAAATTGCCTATCCTGGCGGCTCAGTAGAGCATTGGAATGAAGAACCCGGCAGTGCGTGGTTGAACCGAATCACAAATCACTTTGATAAAGTCGCGTGGCTCAACCCACAACCGGTTGAGCATTGGCCGTACTATCAATCAATTGACTTTATAAAGCAGCTAATGAACAACCGCATGTACCCGCTGAGTTTAGATGGGATAAGTAGCGCGATAAAAGAGCTGAGTTAATATTGCTATTAATGCCAGCTCAAAGCCCTAACAGGTAAATGTTAAACCTAATATGGGAGTGACTTTTTTACGTTGCTTGAGGTGGCTTGGGTTGAGCGCAGCGAAACCTAACGAAAAAAGGCTGCATCAATCAACCTAGGCGTTTTGCATTATCGATTGGCTGGAAAGTGCCAATTGCAGAAAGTGGTAACGCTTGCAGTATGTGCACTCATGGAATGGAGCCGAAGGCGCAATGTAGTGGGCGCCGCCGTGCCTGCACTTGTTAGGCATTTTGTAGCTCCAAAGCCAGATCAGCAGCAAATTTAGATAAATTCTTGTGGCATGACTCTAAGAAGGGAACCACTTCAATTTGTTTGCCATGAAACTGTATTTTATTATTTTCTGTTATTAATGTATTACCTGCAACAGGCTTTATTTTTGTGGTTCCATTAGAATTTATGAATACGTCATCTTGAAGCACACCATTAACCCGATTACCCGTCATCGTAATTTTCGACCCTTCACCAAACTCTACTAACGCCATACCACCTTGATGAATGGTTCTGCTTTTTCTATTCTCGGTTTTACTTAAGTTGTTATGCTTTGCATCATTTGTTAAAACACATAAATCTACCAACCAAGAATCACCACTTTTAAATGGCTGCATGTCAAGCACTAAAGAATGAATTGATGGCATATGCTCCGATAGATTAGGAAGGTTACGCTTTACGCTTTGCTTGAAATTGTTTTCCCTTTGCCCATATGGAAAATACACCTTTTCTGGAATTTTATTTTTAGATAATGTTTTCAGCTTAATATGCATATCTTGGGCTGAATAGTCGAGTATGCTTCGCAAGTTCTCTAACGTATTTTTCAGCGACACTTTATTTATGGTGCCATTTTTAGATTGCTCTGAAATAGTAGATATTTCATTTTGAGTATGCTCAAGTAATTCCTGTATATCTCGATTATGCATCTGCAATCCCTATTTTTGCCTAACAATTTAATAGTGCGCTCATCGTGTATATTTCTGCCCACTTAACGCTCATTTTTCTACTTTGCATAGTCTTAACAAATTATCTGAGGTATTACTATTACTCTTGCTAAGTTTTCTAAAATTTCAGGTAAATTTAAATGAACCAATATGTGTTCAGGCCTCATTTTCATGAATATGTGTGCAAAGCGCAGTTTCACCAATCAATTAACGACGATATTTAGCCAATCTCAATGACCGGTTATCGCTCACTGCTGACTATCTAAGGTGTTTCACCTCGAACCTCGAACCTCGAACCTCGAACCTCGAGTATAAAATCACACCATCTTCCAAACCACAAACGCCATAGCAAAACCAACCAAGTACACCAAGCCTAACCAGGTTAAGCCACGCAAAAGTAGACTGTGTTTAATCGCAGGCTCTGAGCGAACTAGGCTGAAGTTAAGCCATGCAAAAACCGGTGTGGTTACAAACGCAAGCGTCATGGCAAAGGTAAGCATGGGCCCAAGAGCTGATTTAAAAAATAAGATCACCGCCATACCGGCCAATGCTTGTAATATAAGCCACGTATTTAAGCTGTGTTTTGATTGCTTAAAACCAAGAAGTTTATGCGATTCGTTAAGTGTGCGGGCGTAACCGTCAAGCACGGTGAGTGTGGTGCCAAACATACACAAAAACGCGATGGCAGATACCAAAGGCCTTGCCCACTCGCCAATAGTAAGTGCATACATATCAATCAGCTGTTTAGCAAAGGCTACACCGCCAAGCTCTATATTACTGCTTTGCCCATATTGCACTAACGCACCTAAACTAAAAAATACCAGCGCAAGCCCGGCGGTTAACCAATAACCTACATTAAAGTCGAATAAGCCTTGGCTTTTAGTCACACTTTGCTGAGCTTGTTTTTCTTTAAGCCACAACGAGCTCAGAGCCGAAATTTCAATAGGCGCTGGCATCCAGCCCATTAAGGCAACCATAAAGCCTAACATGGCAAGTTCATATGGTGAGGGGCCAACATAGTTTACAGGAGCTACAGGGCCGTTATTTATAGCAATAACTAATGCGGTTATGGTTGCTATAGTAAGTAGCCCCATAATAGCTTTTGCAACGTTATCGAGCGCTTTAAAGTGCCCTAGTAATAATATAATTAAACACGCAGCCAATATTAACCAGCACAATAAGGTAACAGGAATACTAATAGGTAATGCGTAGTGTAATAAGCTCGCAGTAAGCAACAATACGCCCGCGGTATTTACCACTGCGGCAATAATATTGAGGGCAATAAAACTGTAAAAATAGCCAGGCCCTTGGTTTTTATACCCTTCGACTAAACTATTTTTAGTAGCGAGTGTGTACTCCATACCAAAACGAAAAAACGGGTACTTTAAAACGTTAACCACCACAATAAGCCAAAATAGCTGCCAGCCAAATAATGCGCCAGCTTGGGTCGATGCAACTAAGTGTGAGCCACCAATGGCAGCGGTGGCCATTAAAATACCCGGGCCGAGCGCCCCTAACCGAGACTTCCATGTGCTTTGTGTGTACTGCATTAACTTCTCAAATTTGGTGTGTTATGTGCTTTTATTATTAATTTTTATCATTAATAAACTGTGTGAGTGCATAACTTACCTAATTTACAGGCAATAAAAAAGAGCCCTTAGGCTCTTTTTAAAAATAACACATTGTTAGTTATTAATTTAAATCCATCTCTTGGATGATTTCGTGTGCTATTTCAGGTGTGGTACTTACAGGCTTTTCATGTAAGTTCGCTTTTATTTGCCCTTTACGATGCTTTAGTGCAGCATCGAGTTTTTTAGCTGCGCTAGAAATGGCTGGGTACATAACCTCGTTTTCCCCTTTAACTGATATTCGCGCACCTTCATAATTTGTACTAATTTCTGCTTGGAACTTGTGATGCTCTTTTGAAAGAATAATGTCGAGCGCTATCAATGATGGAAAATGACTCTCAATTTTAGAAAACTTTTCGTTAATGTGTTCTTTAATAGAATCAGTAACGTCAACATGGTGACCAGAAAGATTAATTTTCATAGGGTATCCTTTTTTATGTTACCTCACAGTTAGTATTGGGGGCTAAACGAATTAACACAAGAGAAAATAGCTAAATTTAGCAATTATTTATTACCCCACCTGATTTAGATCATTCATTTAGCATTAAGTATGCAAAAAGCCGCGTGATAGCGGCCTTTCAGAAGTGCTGATAATTTAATCAACTATATATTTATTCGGTGTATGAACAACAGTAATCTGCAAAGTCAGCGACTTTTACTTGGAATTTAACATTAGCATCTACGTTAAATGATTCACCTGCCGACATTGTTTGCCATTCAATCTCACCTGGCAGTAACACTTCCCATTGGCCGCCATTTAATTCCATCAATTCTTTTTTACTGGTTGCGAATTCAAACTCACCGGGTTGCATAAAACCTAATGTTTTTGTACTGCCATCACCAAATACCACGGTACGACTCGATACTTTACCGTCAAAATATACGTTGGCCTGTTTAACGACACTTACATTATCAAACTGAGACATCCTCACTCCTGTTTATTTAAGTTTATAATTTTAATTATGCTCACAGTGCCTGATACGAGAAAGGCTTGCAAGTTAAGTGCTTTGAAAATTACTCATTTAGAAGCCAAAAGATTAAAAATGAACGACTTTATAGAGAGATATGCCGAGCAACGGGCTGCGAGTTTCGAACAGAATTTTTAGTAATTTATGCATAAAGAGGGCGATGAGACGCTGCGCTTTAGAGGAAGTAATAAAAGTACAACTCATAAAAAAGCCCGCTCTATTTTACACAGGGCGGGCTTTTAAAACACTAAAGTAATTAATTAAAACAATGCGTTTGCTTTGTTAACTACATTTTCTACCGTAAAGCCGAAGAACTCAAACAGCTCGTTAGCTGGTGCCGACTCACCAAAGGTGGTCATACCGACTACGGCGCCATTTAAACCTACGTACTTGTACCAGTAATCAGCAATACCCGCTTCAATCGCTACGCGACGTGAAACGCTTGCTGGTAATACGCTTTCTTTGTACTCAGACGATTGATCTTCAAACGCATCAGTACACGGCATAGATACAACACGTACCTTTTTACCCTGCGCACGTAGCTCTTTCGCAGAGTCTTGCGCTAGTTGTACTTCAGAGCCGGTAGCAATAAGAATAAGCTCTGGGTTGCCGTCACAACTTAGGATGTAACCACCCTTTTTAACGTCGCTTAATTGCTGTGCATCACGTGCTTGTTGCTCTAAGCCTTGGCGAGTAAAGATTAATGATGTAGGACCGTCTTTACGTTCAATAGCTTGTTGCCATGCAATTGCCGACTCAACTTGGTCACATGGGCGCCAGTTGTAAAGGTTAGGCGTTAAACGCATGCTGGCAATTTGCTCTACTGGTTGGTGAGTAGGACCATCTTCACCTAAACCAATTGAATCGTGCGTGTATACAAAAATGCTTGGTTGCTTCATTAATGCAGCCATACGAACCGCGTTGCGTGCGTATTCCATAAACATTAAGAACGTTGCACCGTAAGGGATAAAGCCTTTATGAAGTGCAATACCATTCATAATTGCCGACATACCAAACTCACGCACACCGTAGTAAACGTAGTTACCACTTGCATCGTCTGCCGTTAAGCCTTTAGAGCCATCCCAAATTGTTAAGTTTGAACCCGCTAAATCGGCAGAGCCACCCATAAACTCAGGTAGTAACGGGCCAAACGCGTTTAATGCATTTTGCGACGCTTTACGTGATGCAGGGTTTGCAGGGTTTGCTTGTAGCTCTTCAATGTACGCTTGTGATTTTTCAGCCCAGTCAGCTGGTAATTCTGAATGTGTACGGCGTTTGTATTCTGCTGCAAGCTCTGGGTATGCTTTTTCGTATGCGGCAAATTTTTCGTCCCAGCTTGCTTCAAGCTGTTGGCCTTTTTCTTTGTTATCCCACTGTGCATAAATGTCAGCAGGGATTTCAAATGCATCACCCGTCCAACCTAGGAACTCGCGAGATGCTTTAATTTCGTCATCACCTAGTGGTGCACCATGACAATCGTGGCTACCTGATTTATTAGGTGAGCCATAACCAATCACTGTTTTACAACAAATTAGCGTTGGTTTGTCGGTCACGCTTTTTGCTTCGCTAATTGCAGCACTTACAGCATCGCTATCGTGGCCATCAACGTCGCTAATTACATGCCAGCCGTATGCTTTAAAACGTGCTGGTGTGTCATCGCTAAACCAGCCTTCAACTTCACCGTCGATTGAAATGCCGTTGTCATCCCAAAATGCCACTAACTTGCCTAGGCCTAATGTGCCAGCAAGTGAACAGGCTTCATGAGAAATACCTTCCATTAAACAACCATCACCCATAAATGCGTAAGTGTGGTGATCAACAATGTCATGGCCTTCACGGTTAAATTGAGCGGCTAATGCTTTTTCAGCAATTGCCATACCTACGGCATTTGTGATCCCTTGACCTAATGGACCCGTAGTGGTCTCGATTCCTGGCGCATATCCATATTCTGGGTGGCCTGGCGTTTTAGAGTGCATTTGGCGGAAGTTTTTAATTTCGTCCAGTGGTAAATCATAACCACTTAAATGCAATAGAGAATAAATTAGCATTGAACCGTGACCATTTGAGAGTATAAATCGATCTCGGTCAGCCCACTCTGGATTTGTTGGGTTATGTTTTAGATAATCGCGCCATAATACTTCTGCGATATCAGCCATGCCCATAGGGGCTCCAGGGTGACCAGATTTGGCCTTTTGTACTGCGTCCATTGACAAGACGCGAATAGCATTTGCAAGTTCTTTGCGAGATGGCATGAATTCTCCTACCTTTATATGTATTTGCGCGGGTATTTATATACCTCCATTCTTACTTATTGTAGGGGCTGTGTGCAATTAAAAACCCATAAAAATAGGACATTATGAATATTTTTTAAGAACCATTTACTATTAGATATTTTATTTAGACGTCTAGGCGTAAAAAAACTATGCAAGTTCGCTTGTTTTAGATAAAATACGCGCCTTAATTTTTTAGCGCTAATACCGACGTTTGTGAAGCGCAATATTTGTGAGCATAATTACAATGGCAAAACATTTATTTACTTCTGAATCTGTTTCTGAAGGTCATCCGGATAAAATCGCCGATCAAATTTCTGATGCGGTACTTGATGCTATCCTAGAGCAAGACTCTCATGCCCGTGTAGCGTGTGAAACTTACGTTAAAACCGGTATGGTTATGGTTGGTGGTGAAATCACGACTAGCGCATGGGTTGATATCGAAGAAATTACACGTAAAACAGTACGTGAAATTGGTTACACACACTCAGATATGGGCTTTGATGCCGATTCATGTGCAATTTTAAACACTATTGGTAAACAGTCTCCAGACATTAACCAAGGTGTTGATCGTACAAGCCCTGAAGAGCAAGGCGCTGGCGACCAAGGCTTAATGTTTGGTTACGCATGTAACGAAACTGAAGTATTAATGCCTGCTCCAATTACTTATTCTCACCGTTTAGTGCAGCGTCAAGCTGAAGTTCGTAAAAGCGGCGAGCTTAACTGGTTACGTCCAGATGCAAAATCACAAGTTACATTTGCATACGAAAATGGCAAGCCAGTAGGTATTGATGCCGTTGTACTTTCTACTCAGCACAGCGAAGATGTATCGCAAAATGACTTAGTAGAAGCGGTAATGGAAACAATTATTAAGCCAGTACTTCCTGCTGAGCTTATTACTAGCGCAACTAAATTTTTCATTAACCCAACGGGTCGTTTTGTTATTGGTGGCCCAATGGGTGACTGTGGTTTAACTGGTCGTAAAATCATTGTAGATACATACGGTGGCATGGCTCGTCACGGTGGTGGTGCTTTCTCTGGTAAAGATCCATCAAAAGTTGACCGCTCAGCGGCTTATGCTGCACGTTACGTTGCTAAAAACATTGTTGCTGCAGGCCTTGCTGATAAGTGTGAACTTCAAGTGTCTTACGCTATTGGTGTTGCAGAGCCTACTTCTATCAGTGTTGAAACATTTGGCACAGGTAAATTAGAAGAAGCGCGTTTAATTGAACTTATTCGTGAACACTTTGACTTACGCCCTTACGGTCTAATTCAAATGCTTGACCTTGAGCGCCCTATTTATCTTCCAACAGCTGCTTACGGCCACTTTGGTCGTGACGAATTCCCATGGGAACGCACAGATAAAGCAGACGCACTTCGCGCAGCAGCTGGTCTATAAGCCACTTAGCTAATATTTAAACGGCCCTTTTTAGGGCCGTTTTGCTATGTGTACTAAGTTAGTCATAAAACAGTCTCGAACTGTTTAACATTTTAGGTATATACTCTGCTTATACAATAAAGCGTGTTAGGGATAAAAAATGGCCGACAATTTTCGTGTTATATTTGTAGGACTTGCAGAAGGCGCAGACAGCCAAGCAGTGACCAATGCACTGACAGAAAAACTAAAAACCTCACCTGAAAAGGTGGCGGCATTTTTTAATGGCAAGCCGCTGTTTGCTCCTAGCAACAAAGAGAAAGCCCTCAAGCAAGCTAAGTTACTTTCAACGCTGGGGATTAAAAGTAAACTTCAGCAAACTGCGGCTACACAAACGGCGTCTCAAACAGCTTACGACAGCCAACGAGATCAGCGCTTATTTGACGCCCTAGATTACATTACCAGTAGCCTAATTCGCCTTGAAGAAAAACTAGAAGATATTGAGCAACGCCTCCCTGAAGTTGAATTATCATTACCTGATGAAAATAATGAAGTATGGGAAGATGACGATTTAATGCTTGATGAGCCTCTCTCTACTGAGCCCAAAAAACGCGGCAACCTTGTTTTATATTCGCTGATTTCTACAGCCGTAATATTGCTTATTGTACTTGCTATGTACTTATTATTTCCTAATTTATTCTCTTTTTAATTACGGTTAAGTTATTTAATGAGTAATAATCGCGCACAAATAAGACACGATATTCGTAAAGCACGTAATAACCTATCAAAAAACCAGCAAGAATTAGCCGCCGAATCGCTTAAAGTGAATTTTATTCAACACTTAAAAAGCATAAATTCGGCCAAAAAAAGCCATATCGCGCTTTATTTAAGTAATGATGGCGAATTAGATACCTCATTGTTAATTAATGAATTATTGAACACTGGCCAGGCTGTTTACTTGCCAGTAATTCATCCATTTAATGGGGCTAATTTACTATTTCAACGCTATGAAAAAAACTCACCCATGAGAGCAAATCGCTATGGTATCTTGGAGCCTAAGCTGAACTGCTCTCAAATATGCCCCTTACCTGAGCTTGATTACGTTTTAATGCCATTAGTAGCATTTGATAAATTTGGTAATCGCCTTGGAATGGGAGGTGGGTTTTACGATAGAACATTGGCACGTTTATACGAACAACACTGGCAACAACCGCAACTTATTGGCCTCGCACATGCGTGCCAACAAGTCGATGAGTTACCGATTGAATCGTGGGATGTACCACTAAAAACGATCATAACACCCAATAAAACCTACTGTTGGTAACAACTAATCTTGTAAACTAACAGCTATTTTGACACCAATGAGCAGACAACAATGACACAAGATGAATTAAAAAAAGCAGCTGCGTGGGCTGCACTCGAGTTTGTAAAAGAAAACACCATAGTAGGTGTAGGTACAGGCTCAACCGTTAATCACTTTATTGATGCCCTATGCACAGTTAAAGACACCATCGTTGGTGCAGTATCAAGTTCAGAAGCATCTACAGCGCGCTTAAAAGAGCTTGGCATAGAAGTGTTTGAGCTTAACGATGTAGCAGCACTTGATGTATACGTTGATGGCGCAGATGAAATTAACGCCTCAAATGAAATGATCAAAGGCGGCGGTGCGGCGCTTACCCGCGAAAAAATAGTGGCAGCAGTAGCAAAACAGTTTGTATGCATTGTTGATGATACAAAACTAGTCGATACCTTAGGAGACTTCCCACTGCCAGTTGAAGTTATTCCGATGGCGCGCAGCTATGTTGCCCGCGAATTATTAAAACTTGGCGGTGACCCTGTGTATCGCCACGGTGTTGTAACCGATAACGGCAACGTTATTTTAGACGTACATAATTTAAAAATTACCCATGCTAAACAGCTTGAAACACAAATAAATCAAATTGTTGGCGTAGTCACCAACGGCCTATTTGCAGAGCGCGGTGCTGATAAAGTAATTATCGGCACTAAAAATGGGCCACAAATTAAATAGGATATGGTTATGAGTAAGGTATCGTTAGCAAAAGACAAAATTAAAATTCTCTTGCTTGAAGGTGTTCACCAAAGCGCTGTTGAAACGCTAAAACGTAACGGTTATAGCAATATCGACTACGTTAAAACATCGTTGCCAGAGGACGAACTTATAGAGCGCATTAAAGATGTGCACTTTGTAGGGCTTCGTTCTCGTACTCATATTAACGAATCTGTATTAAACGCAGCTGAAAAGCTAGTTGCTGTAGGTTGTTTTTGTATTGGCACAAACCAAGTAGATTTAAACGCAGCGCGTGAGCGAGGTATTGCGGTATTTAATGCACCGTTTTCAAATACTCGCTCTGTGGCTGAGCTTGTACTTGGTGAAATATTGCTGTTATTACGTGGTATTCCTCAGCGTAATGCCGTTGCCCACCGCGGCGGTTGGTTAAAAACAGCCAACGGCTCGTTTGAAGCGCGCGGTAAAACCTTAGGTATTATTGGTTACGGCCACATTGGTACTCAGTTGGGCATTATGGCTGAAAATATTGGTATGAACGTGGAGTATTACGACATTGAAGACAAACTATCTTTAGGTAATGCTACACAAGTACATAACTTAACGCAGCTGTTGCAACGTGCTGATATTATTAGCTTACATGTTCCAGAAACTCCGCAAACTAAAAACCTAATTGGTACAGCAGAGCTTGCCGTGATGAAGCAAGGCGCTATTTTAATTAACGCTTCACGTGGTACTGTGGTTGATATAGACGCCCTAGCAGAAGCGCTAACAGAGAAGAAGCTTAGCGGTGCAGCCATTGATGTATTCCCAGTTGAACCTAAATCGAATGATGAAGAGTTTATCTCGCCACTGCGTGAATTCGACAACGTTATTTTAACGCCGCACATTGGGGGCTCAACTCAAGAAGCACAGGAAAACATTGGTATTGAAGTAGCAGGTAAGCTTGCTAAGTACTCAGATAATGGCTCAACCATTACTGCCGTTAACTTCCCTGAAGTATCACTGCCAGAACTTGCCAACCGCAGCCGCTTGTTACACGTGCATCACAACCGCCCTGGCGTGCTAACGCAAATTAACCAAGCGTTTGCTCAGCATGGTATTAATATTGCCGCGCAGTACTTACAAACGGATGAAGCGATTGGTTACGTGGTTATTGATGTAGACACCGATCACTCAGAAGTCGCACTTAAGGAGCTCAGTGCGGTAGAAGGTACAATTAGAGCGCGTATTCTTCACTAAATAATCAGCTATCAGCTATCAGCTATCAGCTATCAGCTATCAGCTATCAGCTATCAGCTATCAGCTATCAGCTATCAGCTAAAATAATAAAAGCCGTACTTGAATAATCAAGTACGGCTTTTTACATTAAACTGGAAGCTGGCAACTTATTCTATTATTTGCCTTTTACTTCTAAATTTATAAATTTAACCAGCTCTTCGGGTTGCCCTGCTAACATCATTAGCTGCTGATTTACTTCCATCATGGTTTTACCTTCAGGCAGTTTAGCTGAGACACTAAGCGAATTTAGACCTTTAGCAAAGTCAGTTAATGCTTGCGCTATTTCTTCGGTTACCGGCGCTTGCTGTAACTGTTGAGCTAGCATCATTTGCATCTGCTCTAGTGTCATACCTTGTTTGGCTAATTCACTTTCTAGCAAAGTACTTAACTCGCCTTGGTTATCGAGCATTACACTCATAGTGCGTGGCTCTAACTTGCTCATTGCTTGCATAATAAGTGTTTGCTGTTGCAACTCTTGCTCATAAGTAAGCGGTGTATCACCTGCTGTTTGCTGAGCTTTGCTTATTTCTAGTGAAGCATCCATAAGCGCTTTAGAATTAGCCAGCCCCATATTCATATCAATGCTGGCAATATCGTTGGCGTGCAGTTTAACAACTATATCGCTGTTACCTGATTGCTCATCGTAATCTAATGATGAGTGTAAATCATAGCTGGCCGAGGCAAGTTGTGCATTAGTATCTGCAGGAAGTGTATCGACAAAGCTTTTATCAAATTGGAAGTTCTTTAGTGTAAAAGCGGTATGTGGCGATATTTTATCGGTTTCGTAACCAGTCACTTCAACATGCTCAACCGTGGCAATATTTTTACCCTCAGGGCTGGTCACTTCTATGTTACTAATGGCAACACTGTTTGAGATAACACTGGCCGATAGATCTGCGTAGTTAAAGCTAGCACCTGTTTGTTCGCTCACCAATGCTAGCTGCTTATCAACCTCAGCACGTACCTCTTGTGTTGCTACATAGTTTGCATAGCTTACGCCACCCACACCTGCAGCAATAATCGCGGCTGCAATCACTAATTTTTTCATGTTATTTCCTTATTCAACTCTTTATATAAGTGGCTTTTGCAAGACTAACATTGAGAACATGCATCGTTAAGCACTTTTTTGTGTGTTAATTTATTAAGCTAAGTAGTTCGTGCACGGTTTTAACTGGCGTTATTTTAGCGCCCAGTCCTTCCATGGATTTATGGTAATTACGAAATGGAATAAATATTTCAGTAAACCCATGCTGCGCCGCTTCTTTAACACGGGGCACACCACTGTCGATTGGGCGCACATCACCGTTTAAACTCAACTCACCCATAATACAGGTGGTTCGTGGAACAACGAATTCATTCAAACTACTTAAAAGTGCAGTAACCAGCGCTAAGTCAATGCAGGTTTCTGACTCATCAATTTTTAAACCACCGACAATATTAAAAAATGTATCGTGGAATATTTTGGTTTTAGTGTGCTTACGTAAAATACCGGTGAGCATTTTAATTCGGTTCATATTTAAACCAACACACACTCGCTGTGGAAACTCAGCTTCTGTTTCAGTGGTTAAACACTGTATTTCGAGTAGTAAATTACGATTTCCTTTACGGATACAGGTAATTGTCGACCCCGGTGATTCAGTGGTTGAACCCGATAAGAAAATTTCACTGGGGTTATCCACACTGAGCATACCGCGTTCACACATTTTAAAAATGCCGACGGTGTCTATATCACCAAAGCGATTTTTATTAGCACGCAGAGTACGCACTTGACCATCGTTGGTATCAATATGTAACAGTGCATCAACTATGTGTACTAAGGTTTGCGGGCCAGCTATTTCATTATTCTTATTTACGTGAGCAATAATAAACATAGTCACGTCGTTTTGCTTACAATATTGAGTCAATGCCTGAGCTGCACTTTTTACCTGAGAAGGTGAACCTGGGCTGCCATTAGCGGTATCGGTGACAACGGCTTGAATAGAGTCGATAACGGCAAACTTAATTTTGTTTTTATCCAGCTCTTCAATAATGGTTTCAACACTGGTTTCTGACAGTAAATAGAGTTCATCTTCGTTGTAATTAAGCTTTAAACGATTAACCCTGTTTTTAAACTGGGATAATGACTCCTCTGCGGTACAGTAAAGTGATGGCATACGCTGAGACATTCTTGCTACTAAATCTGATAGTAGCGTTGTTTTACCCGCTCCAGGATCACCAGAAATAATATTAACTGAGCCGGTGGTTACACCGCCACTTAACACACGGTCAAGTTCACCAATTTCGGTAAGCTGTTTTTCAGCCTCTGCGGTAGCTACATCATTAATTTTTTTAGAGCCACCACCAATGCCACCAGCATAGCCACCTACACTGGCACGAGCAGCTACCTTTTTGTTTTGCCCTGCAGAAGGTTTGAACTCTGCTAAAGTGTTCCATGCACCACAGCGACACTGGCCTTGCCAACGTTGATAGTTCATGCCACATTCTGTACAAACAAACTCTACTTTTGCCGCTTTAGCCATTTAAAACCTTACCTACTATTCTTTATTTTGAAATACACAGTGTTAAGCGCTTATTTTGCCATTGCAGGCTTTGTCTTAGCAACAACGTCTTGTGGAACAGCGCATTTAGTCTCACACTGATACTATATTAATGTAGTTTCACTTAGTCCACTTTAAGGCATGTTTCTTGCTTTAAAAAACTAATTAACCCTTGCCAATTAATTGGCTATTAGAAAATAACAATAAACACAAAGTAAAGTTATGCATAGTATCGGGCCGCATTTGGCGGTTTTGCGAGATTCGATTTATTAAATATTCTAATAAATAATTGCAACAGTATACCTACTTTTTAAATTAGACGGTGATGATTTATAAATGGCTGAAGACGTATTGCTTAAGCATGAAGCGCTTGTAAATGAATTAAAACAGTATTTGGGAAATGCTAAGTTTGATCTCATTTTCAAGTCAAAAACTGCAGAGTTAACTAAACCCGAGCAGTTTTTAATAAAAATGGAAATGTCTCGTTTATCTCAGCCGATAGACCGCTTTATTGATCTACGTGGTTTAGTCAACGGCCAAGTAAAGCCTTATGAATACAAAAACAAGCAACACTTTATGGATGACACCGCAATTGAAGTATTCGAAGCGGCAATAAAGCAACATAAAGGCTACACCCTGGCAGTTTACGAAGCGGTAATGAATACCGACAATAATTATCGGGTATTACAACAGCAATCAACCACAGCAAAAAAAGTAGAACCGCAACGCAAGCTAACTACCAATGTTATTAAGTTTGCAGCCTATGAAAGTCGTAGTGAAGAGCGAATGAATTACTCAATAAAAATTACCATTGAGTATGACAGGCAAGCAAAAATTGACGCTAGCACCTCTGATATTTCTCTCAGTGGCTGTAAAATTAAGTTGGCGTCGCGATATAGCTTAAAAAAAGGTCAGCCTATTACTATGCACTTAGTAGGCTTAGAGCAAGACTTTCAGTTAGGCCTTAAAAGTGGTGTTAAATATGAAGTTGTGGCGATAGAAAACACCTCAGATGAATTTAATCATATCCGCTTAAAACGTACATTTGAAGAAAATAACAGCGCGTTTGATCGGTTTTTAGAAAGCTTTATTCATGGTAATAAACGCCGTTATAAAGTGAACTTAGATAACACCCTTGATGCGGTTATTTCTAAGGGGTATGAACAATATTACATCCCTAGGGTTAATTCTCTATATGTTTTTATTAGCCAGAAAAACGGCGTTTATTATCCGAGCCTGAGCTTAACCACCGAAAACAGTTTATTTATTCAGCGTTACTTTACTGACGAAGGCAAAAAATCTTGCCTATACAGTGTGTTAAACCATAAACGCATTCGTACCTTGGCACTAAAACCAGTGGCTGTAAAAGAAGAGTACTTATATACCTTTACTCATGTCTCTGCAGGAAAAATTTATTACTACTCAGCAACTCGTTCCGAGCTTGAGCAACACGCACAATTAAAAGCGTTATTTTTTGGTTTTGGTAGCCGCAGAGACAGTTGGCGCTGCTTTAAATTACAACTAATGCCAAGTCACACTGAGGATGCTTATATTCCTTTATCTTTACCTAACTCGTTGGGTAAAAATATTGAAAAACTAAACAAGCCGCCTTCACCGCGTGTTGAGGGCGCTATAAAAGACGTAAAATATTTAATGCTGCTTACCCAAGTAGGTAATAAACATGAACAACAGCATTATCAACATTACGAGTTTAATAAGGCCTTAGCTAACAAGCTGAAGTTTTTTGGCCACAGTAAGCATGAATCTCCTCCTGAGCTAAATACTGTGCCTCTAGAATATGTAAATCTTCGCTCTAATAAGCGCTATTTATACAAAACTAATGTGGTAATTAATACCCGTGATGCGGTACTACATGGGCATACCCGTGATTTTTCAATATTTGGCTTACAGCTAGAGTGCAATCAAGAAGTGAACTTTAAAAAAGGCGATATTGTTTCGTTATCATTTCCCGATTTGCAAAAAATTACCAAAAGTTATTCCCTCAGCCACATTCAGTATGAAGTAATGGCAGTAAGCAAATCGCTGACTACTATTAATTTGAAAGCGCATGTAGATAAAGGCTCACCTCATACTGGGGTCGATTTTTTTACCCTTTTAATTAATAGCAATAAACAAAAATTAAAAGTAGCTGAAGAGTCACCTAAAGTACCCGGGCTTTCTACGGCACTCAGAAATATGGTGACCAAAACGCTGTGTCAGTTCCCAATTTATCTACATAAATCAATGGCGCATTTTGAAATTGGCGCCATGGGATTTGGTTTATATCCAAGCCCACTGCATGTTATTTTACAAAATTTTGCCTTGTTGAATGCTAAAACAGACTTATCGAATATTATTACTAAAGCACACATAATTGATGTGATCACACCTAATATTAAAGATCGCACCCGTCAAGATCCGCCGCTAGAGTTTAGTTTGGTAATTAACTTCGATCCTAAAAAAGAAAATATAGCCGATGCCATTACCAGCCAGTGTGTTTTAGGTACTGACTGTAGCGAGTTTAAGCAGCAAATAAGTAAAGGGCTGAAGTCTGAGCTGGTTTTTATAATGCGTTTATATATTTCACGTACTGGTCGACTCGATACTGATTACTTAGCAAACGAGCTAAAATACGTAAGCCAATACGCTATTCACAAGGCCAAAGACTTAGAGGATGCCTTGTGGTCGGTATCAGGTGTTGGCGACATTATTGATGTAAGTAATGAAGCGCTTGAGCATTTATCGCTCAACCAACAACAGGTTGAGCAAATGTCTAGGCGCAAACTAATTTGGTTAAACCGTTTACGTTAAACCTGTGATGGGTTTAGCGGAACCGCCAGCATATATAACAGTTGTAATAACGAGCCTTGGCATATAGCAGCTTGGGCTTGTTCAACTACTTTAGGTTTACCATGCACAGCAACGCCTAAGCCAGCATGAGCCATCATTTTTAAATCGTTTGCGCCATCACCAATGGCAACAGTTTGACTTTTTTCAAGCCCCAGTTTTTGTTGTAAGGCATTTAAAACAACCGCTTTTTGCTCAGCATCAACAATCCCACCTAACACCTTACCTGTTAGTTTATCGTCTTTAAATTCAAGCACATTGGCATGCACTTCATCTAAATTAATCAGCTCCTGCACTCGCTCAGCAAACGGCACAAAACCGCCCGATGCAATCGCTAAATACCAATCGTGGTGTTTTAAAATTTGGCATAACGCTTTAATTCCCGGCATTAAAGGCAGTGTACTTTTAAGCTCATCAATTAAACTCTTTTCAATGCCTTCAAGCTTAGCAACACGTTGGTATAAGCTTTCACTAAAATCAAGCTTGCCTGCCATTGCCTGCGCGGTCACGCTGGCAACCTCGTCGTATACATTAGCCAAACGTGCAATTTCATCAATACACTCAATAGTAATGGCTGTTGAATCCATATCCATTACCAATAATCCCGGTTTTTGTAAGTCAGGAGGGGTGGTAACTTGCACTAACTGGCATGCCAAGGTATTTGCAAAAGTTTGAAGTTCGAGAGGATTTATTGCGCGCTCTGCATTTTCTATGTAGAAGCACAATGCCGGAGATAACCCTAAATCTGGCTGATATTGACAAATTGCTGTTACATTTTGCTGGTGAGCCGCAAAAAATTCAATAATGCTATTAATATGCTGCGTATTAAAGTCACCGCCAAATGCAATACCAAATAGCCCTTGGTTTCTGTTCGGTGTTGTATTTAGTGGTGTAAAAACACCTTGTTGGTAGCTAAACCACTTATTAAGAATAAGTGATGATGATAATAGCTCAGCGCTTTGCTGTGCCATGTTCGCGTTCGACATGGGATCTCCGTTTATATTTCCTGACATTTAGCTCATTGATAATAAGGATATGAGATACAAAATTCGCCATCAGGGGGGATTTAGGGTTATAGTGTAGTTGTAACATCAAATCAAAATGCTGTCAGCAGCATAAACGGTGACTATGAAAAATAACCATCTTAAAAATCCACTTACAGCCTCGCAAAAAAAGCGTTTAATTCGTTTATTATTGGCCGCTGGCTGCTTTGTATTATTAAGCTGGGTAGGAATAAACAGTAGCTTTCAAAGCCATCAACTACTGTATGATAGTGCTAATAGTGCAGCCAAGTCACTCACTCAGTTTATGGCACTGAATGCCAAAAACCCGCTGATAGAGAAAAACAAATCGCAGCTCACCACCTTGTGCAACAATATTAGTAAAGATGAGTTTGTTCTTTCAGCCACCATTTATGATAAACAAGGTGTAGTGCTTGCAAGCAGCGATAACTGGCAATCACATCATGTATATGGCTTACTACCAGACTCATCGCCTGGCATTAGTAAGTTAAAAACACCGTTTGTTGAACAAGTTATTTCTGACGACAATCGCCCTATTGGCTTTGTATCTATTACCTATTTAACGCGTGCTGCGGTATCTTCAAGCCATAACCATTTTCACGATTTAGGTCGCCAAGTGTTACTTATGCTAGTAATTGCCTGTATTTTTACTTGGCAATTAGGCAGAGGATTAAAGCGCTGGCAGGTAAATCGTTATATACAAAAAACGTCAGAGCACGAATCATAAAGCTGCTTAGCTAATTGATTTTTATCGCTATTTGGCTTTAAAGCATAGAGCGCATTAAACACCTTAGGAATATGCAGTGGGGTGTTTATCTCCCCCTGATAACCACTTAGTGGCATTGAAGGTGAGTCAGTTTCAAGCACTAAATGCTGTGGCTCAAGCTTTGCTACAACAGCACGCGTTTTAGCAGCTCGCTCATAGGTTATAACCCCACCCACTCCAAGCTTAAAACCCTTTTTTATATAATACTGTGCTTGTTGTATTGAGCCTGAAAAAGCATGGATCACACCGCCATTCTTAGGTTTACAACGCTTAAACGATTGCGCTATTAAATCATGGCTTTGCCTGTGATGCACAATCAGCGGTAACTCAAGCTCATTAGCAAGCGCTATTTGTTGCTCAAACAGAAAAGTTTGTTTTTCAAGATTTTCGATACTGCGATCGAGCCCGCACTCCCCAATAGCCACCAACTGAGTTTTGTTTGTTTTAGCAAAGTTATACAGCGATTCTAAGTGCGATTGCTGATGTTGCGCTAAAAAATAAGGATGTAGCCCTGCCGCTATGCTGACTTGTGGGTAGGTTGCTTTAAACTCAAGTAATTTTTGAGATTGCGCCAAGCTAATACCTGGCACAATAAATTGTCTAACGCCCTTTGCTACACAGGCATTAATGAGTGATTCGCGGTTTGTATCAAACTCACTAAAATCGAGATGACAGTGCGAGTCTATAAATTGCAAAGCTAGCGGCCAACTAAGGGTTTAAGCGCGTTATTTGCCAGCTATTATCGGCCTGACGCTGATACATAAAGCGATCATGCAGACGATGCGCTCCGCCTTGCCAAAACTCGATTTTTTGCGGCACAACACAATACCCGCCCCAAAAGTCAGGGAGTGGAATCTCGCCTTTAGCGAACTTGTTTTTCATGTTGGCAAAGGTTTCCATTAGCACTTTACGCGACGACACCGGGCGGCTTTGTTGCGACGCCCATGCGGCTAATTGACTTTCCTTAGGGCGAGATAAAAAGTATTTAGCGACTGCCGATGTAGGTAATGGCTGCGCTTCACCATACACAATTACTTGGCGCTCCATATGGTGCCACGGAAAGTGCAGCGATATTTTGTTATTGCCTTTTAGTTCTTGCGCTTTACGTGAGCCGGTATTAGTAAAAAACACAAAACCGTTATCATCTAAATGCTTTAGCAACACAATACGCTGTGAAGGCTGACCGGTTTCATCGACCGTTGCCACAACCATGGCCGTTGGGTCTGGGATATTACTGCCCACAGCATGCTCAAGCCAAGTTTCAAATTGTTTGAATGGATCATCTTGCAAGTTATCTTCGCTTAGCGCGTCTTGCAGGTATTCACGGCGGATGTCTTCGAGTTTCATAAACAAATCCTTCTAAAGAGCTATCAGCTATCAGCTATCAGCTATCAGCTATCAGCTATCAGCTATCAGCTATCAGCTATCAGCTATCAGCTATCAGCTATCAGCTACAAAATTGGTGAACATTCCGAACAGTGTCAATATAAACCTAAAATTATCTGCTAGTGTAGGAGTGCTAGCAAGGCGGTAAAACTATTTATGCCAAGGAGCATACGGTTTGTATGTGACTTAGGCTAAATAGTTTTACCAACGCAGCTAAAGCGAACTACACAACTCAGATATCTGCAAGTGTAGGAGTGCTGACAAGGCGAAGTGCTTTATTATGCCAAGGAGCATACATATAGTATGTGACTTAGGCTAAAAAAGCACGACAACGCAGTCAAAGCGAACTACACGTAGCAGATTACATTTGCTCCATGACTTCGATACCTAGTAAATCCAATCCTGTTTTTAACGTATCTGCCACTAAATTACACAACACTAAACGGCTATCACGAACACTTGGCTCTACGCCCTCTTTAAGTACTGGGCAAGCTTCATAGAATGTCATGTATAAACTGGCTAGTTCGTATAAGTAACCACATAATACGTGCGGTGTGGCTTCATTGATCATCAGATCAAGGACTTCTTCTAACTGTAATAATTTAAGCGCGAGGGTTTTCTCTTGCGGCTCAATAATACTTACATCGGCTTTTAAGCTTAACGCATCTACGCCTGACTTACGGAAAATACTGCGAACACGCGTATAAGCATATTGTAAGTAAGGGGCTGTTGCACCCTCAAAACTTAGCATGCTGTCCCAGTTGAATATGTAATCGCTGGTACGGTGCTTAGAAAGGTCAGCGTATTTAACCGCGCCAATACCTACTTTACGGGCAATTTCACTACGATCTTCGTCAGATAAATCTGATTCACGCTCAGCGAGTTTGGCTGCTGCACGAGTAATTGACTCTTCAAGTAAATCAGCTAACTTAACCGTACCACCTGTACGGGTTTTGAATGGTTTGCCATCAGCACCCATCATGGTGCCAAATGGGCAAAACTCGTAACTGGTTTCATCGCGTAATAAACCCGCTTTACGTGCAGTAAGCTCCACTTGATTAAAGTGCAGACTTTGGCGCGCATCAACAAAGATTAAAATACGCTCAGCGCCTAGCTTGTTTGAACGGTAATCACAAGCCGCTAAATCAGTAGTTGCATATAAGAAGCCGCCACCTGATTTTTGCACGATAAACGCTGAAGGCTCACCGTCTTTATTTGCCAACTCATCTAAAAATACCACTTGTGCGCCTTGCGACTCTACTGCAATATTTTTATCTTTTAATAAGCTTATAATATCGTTAAGTTCACTGTTGTATGCACTTTCAGCCATAATGTCGGCAGGCGTAAGGGTTACGTTTAAACGCTTGTATACTTCTTCAGAGTGTTTCACTGAAGTGGCAATAAATAGCTTCCACAGTTTTTCACAGTGAGCGTCGCCACCTTGCAGTTTAACTACGTAGTTACGCGCTTTATCAGCAAAGCCTTCTTCGTCATCAAAACGCTTTTTCGCATCGCGGTAAAAAGTTTCTAAATCAGCAAGCGCAACAGTGTCTAAATCAACACCTTGGTTAATTTGATCTTCTAAATGCGCAATCAACATGCCAAATTGTGTGCCCCAATCACCCATGTGATTTTGACGTACTACGGTATCGCCTCTAAATTCAAGCGCACGTACTACCGCATCACCAATAATAGTTGAGCGTAAGTGACCTACGTGCATTTCTTTTGCAAGGTTAGGCGATGAGTAATCAACCACTACTTTTTGTGGTTTGGCGTGCTCATTTACTGCAAGTTTTGCGTGGTTATTAGCGGCTTGTACGCTTTGTGCTAAAAACTCTGGCTTTAAGTGAATATTAATAAAACCAGGGCCAGCAATTTCAGTTTTTTCAGCAATGTCGCTTACATCTAACTGATCAATAATTTTTTGTGCTAATTCACGCGGGTTACTTTTCATTTTTTTAGCCGCGCCCATCGCGCCATTAATTTGGTAATCACCAAACTGTGGGCGAGTGCTTTGTGTAACCGCTGGGTTGGTATCTTCAGGTAGGCCTGCGGCAGTCATAGCGGCAATGGCTTTTTCTACTAAAATAGTACGAATATTCATTATATTATTTACCTTTGTAAGCCCGCCAAAGCAGGCTTTGTGTTAATGCTAGTGGGTCAGTTCTAGTTTTCACGCGTGTGGTTAAATGTCACTTCAGGGTAACGCTCAGTCGACAAGTTAAGGTTTACACGACTCGGCGCTATGTAAGTTAAATTATCGCCACCATCGAGTGCTAAGTTGCTTTCGCACTTACGCTTAAACTCTTCAAACTTTTTAACATCATCACAGCTAACCCAGCGGGCTGTATTTACATTCACGCTTTCGTAAATTGCATCAACGTTATATTCAGCTTTTAAACGCGCTACAACCACGTCAAACTGCAACACACCTACCGCACCTACAATTAAGTCATTATTAATTAATGGTCTGAATACTTGTACTGCGCCCTCTTCTGAAAGCTGTACCAATCCTTTTAATAACTGTTTTTGTTTTAATGGATCGCGCAAACGAATACGACGGAACAATTCAGGGGCGAAATTTGGAATACCGCTAAACTTAATTTTTTCGCCTTGAGTAAAGGTATCACCAATTTGAATCGTACCGTGGTTATGTAAACCAATAATATCACCAGCGTAAGCATCAGCCGCACGCTCACGATCGCCCGCCATAAAGGTTACCGCATCAGAAATACTGACTTGTTTACCGATACGCACATGATTCATTTTCATGCCTTGGCTGTATTTACCCGACACAATACGCATAAAGGCAATACGGTCACGGTGTTTCGGATCCATGTTGGCCTGAATTTTAAATACAAACCCGGTGAAGTTTTCTTCTGTTGCTACAACTTTGCGGTCTTCAGTTTCACGTGGTAAAGGCGTTGGCGCCCATTCAGTCAGTCCATCTAGAACATGGTCAACACCAAAGTTACCGAGTGCAGTACCAAAGTATACTGGCGATAGTTCACCGGCTAAGAATAAATCTAAATCAAATTCGTGTGATGCACCAATAACCAGCTCTAACTCGTCACGTAATTGCGCTGCAAGTTCATCACCAATAGCTTGGTCAAGCTCAGGGTTATCTAGCCCTTTAATGCTGCGCACTTCTTGAATAGTGTGGCCTTGACCCGTTTTGTATAAAATGGTTTCTTCGTTATGGATATGGTAAACACCTTTAAACTCTTTACCACAGCCAATTGGCCACGTAATCGGTGCACAGGCAATATTTAGCTCTGTTTCTACTTCGTCGAGTAGTTCCATTGGGTCGCGAATATCACGGTCACATTTATTCATAAAGGTAACAATAGGCGTAGTGCGTAGGCGTGTTACTTCCATTAGTTTACGGGTACGTTCTTCTACACCTTTAGCGGCATCAATTACCATTAAACATGAATCTACCGCGGTTAAAGTTCGGTAGGTATCTTCAGAGAAGTCTTCGTGTCCTGGCGTATCAAGCAGGTTTACCAAAGCCTTATTATATGGAAATTGCATTACTGAGGTCGTTACAGAAATACCACGCTCTTTTTCCATTTCCATCCAGTCAGACTTAGCATGCTGATTAGAACCACGGCCTTTTACCGTTCCAGCTTTTTGAATTGCTTGTCCGAATAACAATACTTTTTCAGTGATAGTGGTTTTACCCGCATCCGGATGCGAGATGATCGCAAAGGTACGGCGTTTATTAATTTCGCTAAGGAGATTTTGGTCTGCCATTAAAAAGGTTCTTTTAGTTGATATACGGATGTATTTATATTTTAGTATGCTGAGCTTTTAAGGCTAAAAACAAGCCAACCTCGAAAGCTCAACATACCCCAACAAGAACCCAAATTAGCTCTTGTGACGCTATCCGTTAAGTTAATCGTAATTGAAGACTATTTTCGCTGATCTTGGCGCTATAAACAATCAATGGTTGGTTATTAACGGATCTTTTTTAACTTTGGTATTTTCAGCGATTATTAACAATAACGCTATAAATTGCCCACTAACTTAACACCAAGCTTGAGTAATAGTGCTGTAAATCATATTATTGGTCGATTACATGGAGGATTTGATGTTGGGTAATGAAAACCAGTAAGCTAAGTATTCGATTATTATGGTATATAACTCCACTGGTTATACTACCGTTGTTATTTTTAGGCGGGTTCACGCTCACTAATGTAACCAACTCTACGCAAAAACAAGCCGACTTGATCATGAGTCGCTTTGTAGAGCAGCAACAGCAAAAAGTATTCAACTATATTGATTCCTTTCATGCAACGGCCAAGTTACTCTCTGCCTCACCCGTGCTGAGTGACTTTTTAGCTAAAGATTTATTTGAAGACGCCAGCTATACGTATCGCCTTGGTGCACTAATGGACGTATTTGCTAGTTATAGTGAAGCCTATCCCGACATTATTAGCATAAATTTAGTCTCAAAAACCGGTGAAAGTGATGCCTATTACTCCAGTAATTTAACCGTAGCGCCCAAGTCATACCCATTTTTTGATCAAGTTATACAAAGTAATTTAAGCCAACAACAGTTTATGGTGCAAAAAGAAGATGGCACCACCAACTTATACTTTGTGCAACGCATATACAGTGTCGACTATTATCTAAAACGCCCACAGCAACTCGGTTTTATTGTGCTTAAGGTTGACCCTTCAATTTTAAACACCAGTATTTTAGAAGCGCCTTATAACAACACCTTAAATTTGTTACTGGCCAGTGATGGTAAAATTTTATTTAGCTCTGATTATAAAATGCGCGGCCACTATGTTAGTGAGTATGAACTAAATAAAATTAACGACTTAGCGGATATAGGTAGCTTATCAACCATTGAGCTTTCAAGTGTTGATAAAATAGAGCGACTGATTTTTGCAGCTCAAATGAGTGGCGGCTACTATTATGTGTCGACTATTCCTAAAGCGGTGTTATATCAATCGGGCAAAGCAATTAGTGTGATCACCGGGCTAATTGTAATTATTTCCGTGATCACCCTACCAATCTTAATTTTTATTGTGGTGCGTAATTTACTACTTAACCCAATAGAATTACTAGGTGAAGCAAGTCATCGTGTTGGTGATGGCGACCTCTCAGTCACACTGCCCGCTTATACTACGGATGAAGTAGGGATACTGTTTAACGACTTTAATCACATGATTAACCAAATTAAGCATTACCAACAGCAACTAGAAGAATATAAGCATCACTTAGAAGACAAAGTAGAGAGCCGTACTAAGGCACTTGAGTCGATGAACAGCAAGCTTGAAACCGCTATTGCCCAAGCAGAACAAGCAAACCAGCTTAAAAGCCGATTTTTAGCTAATATGAGCCATGAAATTCGCACACCGCTCACCGCCATTATGGGGTTTACCGAGCAACTACTGCATAGCGAAAAACCAACCAATGACAAACACCATTTAGGCACTATTTTACGTAACTCAAAGCACTTATTAGAGCTTATTAATAACATTCTTGATCTATCAAAAATTGAAGCCGAAAAGCTCGCGGTTGAACAAACGCCGTTAAATGTTGTGCAGCTTATCCATGATGTTGAATCAATTATTAAACCTTTAGCACAAGAGAAACAGCTATTATTTAAAATTAATTATGCATTTCCGCTACCACACACCATAAATAGTGATATTACTCGTTTAAAACAAATACTCATTAATATTGCCAGTAACGCGGTTAAATTTACTGAGCAAGGCCAAGTTACAATAACCGCTAAATACCAAGCACCAAAAACACTTACCTTTGTTATAGAAGATACCGGTATTGGTATGTCTGCAAACCAAATAAGCCGATTATTTACGCCATTTGAACAAGCTGATGCTACTACCACACGTCGGTTTGGAGGTACGGGATTAGGGCTGTGTATTTCAAAGAATCTAGCTCAGTTACTCGGTGGTGATGTCAGCGTAACCAGTGAAGTGGGTGTGGGCAGTTGCTTTACTATCGATATAGACTGTCATTTGAGTAATGGCTTAGGTAATAACTTATTGTTAACCGAGCATTCCCAACTTACACCAGAAAAAGATCCGCAGCTGTCTTTTGCAACCAACAGCTTTGATGCGCATATTTTGGTCGCAGAAGATAACCCCGATAATCAGTTATTGATTAAATTACTATTACAAACATGGGGATTAGAGCCCGATATAGCCAACAATGGTGCACAAGCCGTAGAAATGGCATTGGTGAACGACTATCAACTTATAATCATGGATATGCAAATGCCGGTTATGGGCGGCTTAGAAGCAACTAAAATGCTTAGAGATGCCGCCTACGATGGCCCTATTATCGCCCTGACCGCGAATGTAATGAATCATGATATTGATACTTACCTTGAAGCAGGCTGTGATAAAGCGCTGGGTAAACCCATTGATAAAGACGCACTGGAAAATGTATTAGTCAGCTACTTACACCTTGAACGTGATAACCAAAACAAGTGGGATAGCTTATTAAAGAGTGAAAAGTTTCAGCAAATAAATGCTAATTATTTGGCAAGTTTGCCAGATTATTTACAACAGATAAAAACCCTATATAACAGCCGGGACTGTGAGACATTACGCGCCCTTGCTCACAGTATTAAAGGCAGTGCTGGTTGTTTCAACTTTGATGACATTTACCATAGCGCCTCAGCCGTTGAACACAGCTTAAAAGGCAATGATATGCCACAAAGAGAAAAGTGCGTTGCAGAACTTATTGCCGCAATAGAGCAAGCCATCGCTAATAAGTAATCCTTAAAAATTTAAACCCAGTGCCATGCCCATTAAAATCGCGTCTTCAAAGCCGTTTTTATTGGGTGCATCACTGGGGTAATAATTTTTACGCACTGACATTTCAATAAAGCCAGCACGTTCATACAAAGCAATTGCCCGCGTATTAGACTCTCGCACTTCTAAAAATAAGTTTTCAGCGCTTTGTTGCTCACCGTACGCTATAAACTGCGTTAATAACTGCTGAGCAAACCCTTTCCCCTGAAAGCTCGGAGCAACACAAATATCCATTAAGGTAAAATCGGGTCCTGCTTTTTCACCAATGTAAAAACCTATCATTTGCTCGTCATCGAACGCGGCTAAATTAAAATAGCGGCCCTGCAAACACGACTGCATTGTTTTTAATGTCCAAGGGTGAGTATGGCAGGAAGTTTCAATAGCCATAAGCTCATTGATATTCTCATCACTAACCGACTTAAAGTGTATCAAGGTGTTCACTCATTAATGCCCATAACGCACGTTTTTGTGCACTGGACAGGGAAGAATCAGGCAAGCCTAATTGTTGCTCATTAAACTCAATAGTTGATGACTTAACAATCTTGTTAATTATTACAGGCGCAAACGCACGCTCAATATCATCTTTTAACGTATCACAGAGTGTTAACGATGAATTAGCTGACTGCTCTGACGGAGCTGGGCGAAAGTGTTGATTAAGTTCAAGCTTTTCTATACCAAAAACAGATGCGTAACGTGAATGCATAACGACTCGATGGAATTAGTAAGTTGAATAATATATGAAGTAATCAAAACGATGTAAAGAAGAAATGGCAGGGGCGGAGAGATTCGAACTCCCAACCGTCGGTTTTGGAGACCGCTGTTCTACCAATTGGAACTACGCCCCTGCAATGACGATGAATTATAAAGACCTTTTGACAAAGGTAAAGTAAAAATTCAACTTTTTGGTTTGTTTGCTTTTTAAATAAACAAAACGGCGAATTAGCATGCTAATTCGCCGTTAGTTATTACTTAATTATAACTATGAGAGGGTTATTCCCATTCGATAGTTGCAGGTGGTTTACCTGAAATATCGTAAACAACACGTGAGATACCGTCGATTTCATTAATGATACGGTTTGAAACCACACCTAAGAATTCATACGGTAAATGTGACCAACGCGCAGTCATAAAGTCGATGGTTTCTACACAACGAAGTGAAACAACCCAATCGTACTTACGTGCATCACCCATAACCCCTACCGACTTAACCGGTAAGAATACAGTAAACGCTTGGCTTACTTTATGGTAAAGCTCTGCTTTGTGAAGCTCTTCAATGAAGATAGCATCAGCGCGGCGAAGTAAATCACAGTACTCTTTTTTGATTTCGCCAAGTACACGCACACCTAAACCTGGTCCTGGGAATGGGTGACGGTAAAGCATGTCGTACGGTAAACCTAGCTCTAAACCAATTTTACGTACTTCGTCCTTAAATAACTCACGTAATGGCTCTACTAAGCCCATTTTCATGTCATCTGGTAGGCCGCCCACATTATGGTGCGATTTAATTACGTGCGCTTTACCAGTCGCTGAAGCCGCTGATTCGATTACGTCAGGGTAAATTGTACCTTGGCCTAACCATTTTGCGTTTTTAAGCTTTTTAGCTTGCTCATCAAATACATTAATAAACGTGTGGCCAATGGCTTTACGCTTATCTTCAGGATCTGATTTACCTGCTAAGTCATTTAAGAATTGATCTTCGGCATCTACTTTAACAATGTTTAAACCAAACTTATTGCCAAACATGTCCATTACTTGTTGGCCTTCGTTTAAACGAAGTAGCCCGTTATCAACAAATACACAGGTTAGTCGCTCACCAATAGCACGGTGAATAAGCATAGCTACAACCGATGAATCTACACCGCCTGATAAGCCTAAAATAACTTCGTCGTCGCCAACGGTTTCTTTGATACGCTCAATAGCATCATCAATGATTTTTGCTGGCGTCCATAATTTTTCACAACCACAAATATCAATAGCAAAACGCTCTAATAAGCGTTGACCTTGATGTGTGTGTGTTACTTCTGGGTGAAATTGTACGCCGTAAAAGCGTTTTTCTTCGTTAGACATTGCCGCATGTGGGCAAGTAGATGTTTTAGCAGTGGTTTTAAAAGTATCTGGAATTTCCATTACTTTATCGCCGTGGCTCATCCACACATCTAGTACGCCATTACCGCCATCAGTAATGTGATCTTCAATGGCATCAAATAATGCACAGTTACCCACTTTTTCAACTTGTGCGTAACCAAATTCTTTTTTATCTGAGCTATGTACACGGCCGCCAAGCTGCGTTGCCATAGTTTGCATACCGTAACAAATACCAAGTACTGGAACGCCTGCATTAAATACATACTCAGGAGCACGTGGGCTGTTTTCAAGCGTAGTTGATTCTGGGCCACCTGAAAGGATAATACCTTGTGGGTTAAACTCGCGAATTTGCTCTTCGGTTACATCCCAAGCCCAAAGCTCACAATAAACACCAATTTCGCGCACGCGACGGGCGATTAACTGCGTGTATTGTGAACCAAAATCTAAAATGAGGATTCGTGAATCGTGAATGTCTTTGCTCATGAAGTATCTCGTAAAGTCAGGTGCTAAACGCCACCAGCTTAAGCTGTGTGACTGTATTAGGGCTAACAAAGGTTAGCCCACTTATTTCAAGTTGTTAAGGCTGATTAGCCTAAACGGTAGTTCGGTGCTTCTTTAGTGATTTGCACATCATGAACATGCGACTCACCCATACCAGCAGAAGTTACACGTACAAACTGTGGTTTAGTGTTTAACTCTTCGATTGTGGCACAACCGGTTAAGCCCATTGCACTGCGAAGACCACCCACTTGTTGGTGAATAATGGTTGCAATTGGCCCTTTATAAGCAACACGACCTTCAATACCTTCAGGTACTAACTTGTCAGCTTGGTTTGATTTTTGGAAGTAGCGATCTGATGAACCTTCTTTTTGATCCATCGCACCTAGGCTACCCATACCACGGTAAGACTTGTAGTAGCGACCTTGATAAAGTTCAACTTCACCTGGTGCTTCTTCAGTACCCGCGAGCATAGAGCCAACCATTACACACGATGCACCCGCAACCAATGCTTTTACAATATCACCAGAAAAACGAATACCGCCATCGGCAATCACTGGAATATCGCGACCTTTAAGGCCTTCAACCGCATCAGAAATAGCCGTGATTTGTGGTACGCCACAACCGGTAACAATACGTGTAGTACAAATAGAACCTGGGCCGATACCTACTTTGACAGCATCAACACCGGCATCTGCAAGGGCAATAGCACCTTCGGCTGTCGCTACGTTACCCGCAACAATTTGTAAATCAGGGTAAGCTTTACGAGTCGCTGCAACACGGTCAATAACACCTTGTGAGTGACCATGAGAAGTATCGATTAGTAGTACATCAACACCGGCTTCAACTAATGCAGCTATACGCTCATCAGTACCAGCGCCAACACCTACCGCAGCACCTACACGTAAACGACCTTGTTCGTCTTTACATGCATCTGGTTTGTCTTGTGCTTTTTGGTAATCTTTTACGGTGATCATGCCTTTAAGTTTAAACGCATCATCAACCACAAGAATCTTCTCAATGCGGTGTTCGTGCATTAAGCTCAAGATATCTTCGCGAGCCGTTCCCTCTTTAACCGTTACTAGGTTTTCTTTTTTCGTCATCACTGTTGAAACCGGCTGTTCAAGCTTAGTTTCAAAGCGCATATCACGACTAGTTACAATACCTACTAGGTTATTTTCGCTATCGGTGACCGGAAAACCTGAGAATCCCTTTTCCTGAGACAGCTCAACGGCATCTGCAATAGTCAGATCGGCGGTTACTGTAACAGGGTATGAAACAATACCTGCTTCATAGGTTTTAACTTTACGAACATTTTTCGCTTGTTCTGCAATGGTCATGTTTTTATGAATAAAACCAAGACCACCTTCCTGCGCGAGTGCAATAGCTAAACGAGCTTCTGTAACAGTATCCATAGATGCTGAAATGAGCGGCAAGTTAAGTTTGATACCACGCGTTAAGCGAGTTGAAATATTTGCCGTGTGTGGCAAAACAGTAGAATGACCAGGTACTAAAAGTACGTCATCAAAGGTAAGAGCTTCTTTAGCGATTCTAAGCATTTTGGCAACTTCTCACATGTGGATCTAAGATAAGGAATTGCGGCCAAATTTTAACAGCGTTGTGGGCACTAGTAAATAATATTTTGTATTTATTTATGATAAGCTAGATTTATAAATGTTTTTTGGTAGTTTTTATGTTTTCTAAGCCCTCGCAAACGGTTTATACCGTATCTCGCCTTAATCGTGAAATACGTGCCCTACTTGAACAAGGTTTTGCGTCTTTAGTACTCACTGGTGAAATTTCTAACTTTATTGCGCCTGCTTCTGGGCATTGGTATTTTTCGTTAAAAGACGATAAAGCGCAAATTAAAGCCGCCATGTGGCGAGGCAATAATCGCAACCAAAGTTACCGACCAATTAACGGCGCACAAGTAACCGTTAAAGCACGTGTATCTTTGTACGAACCCCGTGGTGACTACCAGCTTATTGTTGAACATATGGAGCCTGCCGGCGAAGGGCAACTAAAACTTGAGTTTGACGCGCTAAAAATGCGCTTGGCTGCAGAGGGCTTATTTAGCTCTGCTTATAAAAAACCCCTACCCCAAAACATAAATCGCATCGGGGTGATCACCTCACCTACAGGCGCCGCAATCAAAGATATTTTAACTGTTTTAAAGCGTCGTGCGCCGCAATTAGAAGTGGTTATTTATCCTGCGATGGTGCAAGGCAAAGAAGCGCATGGCCATTTAATCAAGCAAATAGAGCTGGCAAATCGTCGTAATGAAGTCGACGTTATCATTCTCGGGCGCGGTGGTGGTTCATTAGAAGATTTATGGTGTTTTAATCATGAGCAACTTGCTCGCACTATTTATCAAAGCGCACTACCCATTGTGAGCGCTGTTGGCCATGAAATAGACACCACGATTAGCGATTATGTCGCTGATGTGCGCGCAGCAACCCCCTCGGCGGCAGCGGAGCTAGTAAGTCCCAATACACAAGAGCTACATAATAGGGTTAATCAATTAGTTAGCCGTTTAGCGAATGCATTTAAACATGACATTGCCGATAAACGCGCACTAGCAATTCAACTACAGCACCGCTTAAATTTATGCCACCCGCGCAATCAGCTAAACCAAAAATCACAACGCTTAGATGAGTTGAGTATTGCACTGCAACAGGCAATGCGTCAGCGTTTATACCAGCAAGAACGCGTATTAGCTAATTTAACTCCACGCCTAATGCGCCAATCACCAGATAAAAAGCTAGCAAATGCAAACCATCAGTTAGCACAGCTACATGCAAGGCTAAACCAAGCGATGCAGCAGCAACTACAACACGCAAATAATACGCTTGCCTTACAGGCGAGTCGGCTTGATTCGGTTAGCCCCCTTAATGTATTAGCGCGCGGTTACAGCATAACGAAAACGGCGCAAAATAAAGTGGTTAAATCAGTGGAAGATGTAAAAGTGGGTGATGTTTTAATTACAGAGCTTGGCGATGGCACAATAAAATCAACAGCGTCGTAAACATTTTAGCTAAAGCTCTGTTGTCATTAGCATGGTTAATTCACTGTCGCTGGAGGTTGAGGTTGTTCTTTTAAACTGCAGCCAAAACTCTTGTTTCATTAATTTATCATTGAGTTTTCGCCAGTGGGTATGGTCGAACGAACCTTTATCTGTTGGTGCGGCTAATTTAAATTTACAAACCGATGTTTTACACTCTGCGCTCACAATATCAGGCATTGCGACTAAATCTGCAGTAAGTAAAAAGTCTTGCAGTGCTGTTTCAGTTTGATAAGCCCACTCCTCATTGCGTATTTGTTCATCGAACTGTGCTTGTAAAGCGGCTTCGATATCATTTGGGGCACGCAGCTCTTTTAGAACACGATTCATGGTTACTTTTTGCTCAGCAAGCTGCTTTTTTAATTCAACAACTTGTGCTTCAAGAGGTAGCTCATCTACAGATGAAGCTGCTAATAAATTTGAGTCCACATCGTTCATTTCTTTTGAAGCAACGGCATTATTTGCAACTACACTATTAGTGTTGTCTGTCACTTTGGTCGTATCGCTTTTTTTGTGTTGCACAATACTAGGCTGTTGATGTTCAACTTCTGTAATAACAAACTTTTCAGGTGCAGTAGCAAAAAAATTTAAATAACCCCACGTTAAGCTAACACCTGACACAAAACCGCCAAGAAGCATTAAAAAACTATGTTTGTTCATTTTAATTCCCTTTAATTTTTATTTTTTAAAGCATTGCACTGGTGTGCGATTCGTTTTCTGGCTCGGGGTATTCTAAAAAGTTTTGGTTCATACTTTCTGCCGGGCACTCACAATCAGGACGACCAATAATTTTTGCAGGCACACCCACCGCAGTAGTATGAGGCGGCACAGGGCTTAGTACCACAGAGCCAGCACCAATACGTGCGCCCTCGCCCACTTCAATATTACCCAACACTTTAGCGCCCGCACCAATAAGTACGCCCGCTCTAATTTTAGGATGGCGATCGCCTTGCTCGTTACCCGTACCACCTAATGTAACCGATTGTAATATAGATACATTATCTTCAATTACTGCAGTTTCACCTATAACAATACCGGTGGCATGGTCAAACATGATGCCTTGGCCTACTTTACAAGCAGGGTGAATATCAACCCCAAACACCTCTGAGGTACGGCTTTGAATAAAGCGAGCCAGCTCTTTACGGTTTTGTTGCCATAAGCAGTTAGCTAAACGATGCGCTTGTATCGCATGAAACCCTTTTAAGTTTAAAATCACGGTAAGGTAGGTTTCGGCTGCAGGGTCTCGATCTTTTACCGCTTTAATATCATGAGCAACATGTGTCAGCATGCGGTCACACTTTACAAAAGCTTGGTCAAACAGCTCGCGTATTGTAAAAGCGGATACCACAGCATCAGCTAGTTTATTAGCAACAATAAAACTCAATGCCGACCCTAAGCACTCATGATTTAAAATACACGAATACACATGGCTCGCTAAAAGGGGTTCACGAGTTACTACTTCATTTGCTTCACTACGAAGCTGTTGCCAAATTTCATGACGCATAATAATGCCTTAAGATTAGTACAAAGAGCCTATCGCCAATTCTAACGGATTTAGCCGCCTAGGTGTTAATCCCTTCGTTATTTGTTCTGGTTATTAGATATAACCAGTTAAGTTTCAGGTTTATATTACTTTTTTCAAGCCATACTATATGACAGCTAGGCAGGTTTAAGCATTTATGCAAAAATAAAATAAGTTAATAAAAATCAGTAAATAACAACATATGACAGCACGTGTGTCATGTGCCAAAATGGCCACTGGCGTACTGCTGACGGCGTAAAAAATAATAATAAACGCTAAATTAGCATCATCAACTCAACAAGGATAACGATGATGAAAAACGACATATTAAATACAAAAAAATTAGGCTATAAATTTTACTTTCAAGATGGCGATAACCAAATAGCCTGTTTTGGAAGCTACTTTACTGGTAAAGAAGAAGTCTATATTAACGATGACTTAGTTAGCAGCAGACGCAGCGTTAATATAAAAAGCTCACACACATTTGATTTTGAAAATTCGCAGTACCAAGTGAAATTTGACATGCTCAATATACTGACAGGACGACTTGAATGCACTCTTTACAAAGATCAAGAAGTGCTTGCCAAGCAAGTTCAAAGTAGTCTTCCTAGCGATCCTAAAAAAGCGTTTTTTTTTATTCTAGGTTGTGCATTAGGTGGTGCAGTATTTGGCTATACTACAGCAGCAGTCGTAGAGCTATTTGTAGGGAAACTTTAACATGCAATTAAACCCTGCAACGGTAAAGTCGCTTAGGCACACATTCGATTGGACACAACAACAGCTTGCCGATGCCTGCGATGTAAGCTTGCGAACCATTCAACGAGTAGAAAAAGAAGGTGCAGCCTCAAAAGAAACCACCATGGCCTTATGTGCGGTATTTGAAGTACGCCAAGGTGAGCTTATTAAGCTTGATGAAAACAACCAAAATGATGCCAATAACAGCCCATCTAAAAGTTTTATTGCTGGTTTAGTTATTAGCTCTGTTATTAGTTTTGCCCTTGGTGCAGCCTCAGTACTATTAGTTAGTAACTAATAAAATATAAAAATGCCCCAATGCTTACGGCACAGGGGCATTTTTTAGTACTTAAAAACTTAAGAACTTAAGAACTTAAATTATTGAAATACTTTATCCACCTTTACTACTTCAATATTTTTCGCTGGTATTGCCAGTTTATAATCAGCAATCACTTTATCTTCAGCCACTAACTCGGCAGGCTTATCGGTGTTGTACACCATAGGCGAGGTTTGCATAGTTGCTAAACGTTTTTGCATATCTTCACCATCACCGGTAACAAACACATAGTGGATATTCTCAGTTTGTAGGTTGTCTTTAATCACGCGATTTACATCGCCAACAGTCAATGTTTTAAGCTTGTTTGTTACATAGTTTACAAAACTATCGGTGTTATAAAACTCGCTATCTAGCGCATAACCTAACTGGCGATTTTGACTAGCAACCATTTGTGGCACAAAGTTAATTAAAAAGTTACGTGTGGCTTCAAAATCTGCCTCAGTCATGCCATTTTTAATTAATTTATCTAGCTCAAATAATGCGGTACGGGTAGCAAAATGCGCATCGTTGTTTGAGCGCAGTGGACGCAGCCACACCTGGAATATTTGCTCAGAGCGCCCTAAGTTTGCATCCGGTTTAGTTTGAAACATACCTCTAGGGAAGTATTCAATGTAGGCGTAATCACCGTAATTCATACCACGGGTTTGACGAATACGTTCGTACAAGTAACTGTTAGAACTACGATGCTCACCAAAGTACGAGCGCACTAACCACAATGCGGTCCAGTCTTCGCTGCTACGAATGGTATCAATAGGAAAGCCAAACGATACAGCTGTTGATTGCGCTGACTTTTCAACAATTGTTGCATGATGACCTTTAAGCTCTGGCGCATCAGGGATTGTTAAGCGGCTTTGTTCGCCTTTAGGGAGTGTCGCTAAGTCAGCTAACATTTGTGCTTTAAGTTTTGTAGGGACTGCACCAATTAAACCCACAGTAAGTTTAGCTTGTGTAAGTTCAGCATTATAAAACGCTTTAACATCATCAAGAGTGAGCGCTTCTAAGTCAGATAAGTCACCGTAGTTATAGCTTTCATAAGGGTGGCCTTTATAAAGCACACTGTAGAGCACTTCTTTACCCAACTCTTCATCATTAGAGGCTTTTAAACCTGATTTAATGCCATCGATCATTTCTTTTTTCAGACGCTTAAAGTCATCTTCTCTAAAGCCTGGGCTTAATAGCTGCTCACTCACTAAGGCATACCACTGAGCAGCATTATCTTTATGAATACGCCCTTGGAACGACAGCATTTCTTTATCTATTTGATAACCAAAACTACCTGCCAGCGGGTACATTGCCTTTTTAATATCTTTGTAACTCATTGAGGTTGAGCCACCTTGCGCCAGCATTGCGGCAGTGAGTGCTGCAACCCCTTTTTTACCCTGCGGATCGGCAGCGGCACCGGTATTAAATAATAAGTTAATATCGATTAACGGCGAGCTATTAGTTTTATCCAGCACCTTAAAGATAGGCTTACTCGGTACTTGCTGATACTTAGCTACCAAGGCATTTAAATCGCTTTCTTGTTCAAAACCAGGGGCTTTATCAAGTGCCGACATAGTAATTGTGGTGCGGGCGTTATCAACAAAATACTTATTTGCAACGGCTCTAATATCTTCGCTAGTGATATTGTCTGCCGATTTATACAGCTGATTAATTACCTCAGGATCGCGCTCAAAATGCATATAGCTGGCAAGTGTAGAGGCAATTGCTTGCGACGAATCTAAACCATTTATAAAGCTGTATTTAAGATTAGACTTTAAATCGCTGAGTTTTTGGCTATCAACCAACTCGGTACGCGCTTTGGCATAGGTACGGTTTATAGCATCACGCACTGTGGCTAAATCATCGGCATTTTCAACTTTTACAAATACATGCAGTAACCCTGGATCTTTTGTCTCTGGGTTATAGGTAAACATTTGACTCGCGATTTGTTTTTCTACTACCAGCTCTTGGTAAGTATCTGAATTGCTCGAAAAATAAAGCTGCGAGAGTAAATCTAATGCGGCTCTGTCTTTTTTCTGTGGCTCCCATGCGGCGCCTTTATACGACACAAGTAACCAATGGCCAGGTAATCCCTCGTTTTGCTCATGCACATATTTTGGCGCTTGCTGAGTTGGCTCTTTAGGAATATCAGCAACATAGTCGCCTTTTTGCCAGTTACCCCAGTGTTTTTTAACCATCGCCATGGTCTCTTTTGGATCAACATCACCAACAATCACAAGCGATACATATTCAGGCTTATAAAACTTAGCAAAAAACTCTTTACCGTAGGCCATTTGATCTGGCATAGCTTCAATGTCTTCAAAAAAGCCCATTGTAGTGTGTTTATAGGTATGTTTTTCGAACGCTTCTTGGCGTACCGCACTTAATAATTTACGAATTGGACTGGCATTATTTTTTAAGTACTCGCCTTTAACCGTTAGCGCTTCGGTTCTAAATTGCTCTTCGGTGTAGCTTAAGTTTTGAAAAATATCCGCTTCAATTTCAAGTACTTTATCAAGGTGTTGTTTTGAAAAATTTAAGTGGTAGTTAGTGTAATCGTTAGTTGTATAGGCGCGGTTATCAACCCCTGAATTTTTTAAAATATCTGAATACACATCTTGCGGAAACTTTTCAGAGCCTTTAAACATCATGTGTTCAAAAAAGTGAGCAAAACCAGTTTTACCCGCTTCCACTTCATTACGCGAGCCAACAGATACAGGTATTTGTAGCGATACTACATCTGGGTAATCGGTTTTAACTACCATCACACGTAGGCCGTTATCTAGCTCTTCTATTAGGTAATCTTGTGAAAAAACACGCTCATCTGCTTTATTAACTTGTTCTTGTTGAGCTGCTGTTTGCGTGTTTTGACTTTGCTGCATAGCACAACCTGTTAAGGCCAGCGATACCGCTAGGCTAGTTGCCAATAATTTAAATTTCATTGTTATCCCTTTTTAAATTGAGCAATTTTTAAAACATTTACCAAACTAAGTATGCCGTAAAGTAATTAAATATAAGAGCCCTAAGCCTATTAATTATGTAAACAACTGTGTCAGTTATTGCTGGTAACTTGGTTTAATCATGAAAATAATTCACGTTAGTTGAGAAACTTTCAATAAATAAATCTATCTAGACGTCTAAATGGCTGCTATATTAAATCCATCATCACAAATTAAGCTGGAATGAGGATTATGGCTTTATCACTTCAAGAAAAAATACAGGACACCAACCAAGGTGTTTACCTAATTGGCACAACACCGCCAAAAATTGGGACTGATAAAGCGCAATTAAAAATCATTGCCGAAAAGTTATTAGGCCGTTTACACGAAATTGAATATGACGGTGTGATTATTTATGACATTCAAGATGAAAGCAGCCGTACAGAGCAAGCGCGTCCATTTGCATTTAAGCAAACAGTTGATCCGCGCGAGTACAGTCAACTCTTACGAGGCTTATCTGATCTTGATGTAATTACTTATAAAAGTGTAGCTCAGCGCGGTGTGAGTGAGTTTAAAGCGTGGTTAGATGAAACTAAAAATGACTACGATTTAAAAAACGTGGTGTTAGTGGGCAGCCCATCATCAGCGGGTGATATAAAGCTAAGCTTACCGAATGCCTACAAAACTCTGGCAGAGCAGTCAGAAGATTTCTTTTTAGGTGGTGTAACCATTGCTGAGCGCCATGCCAATAAGCGCAACGAGCACCAACGCTTAATAGAAAAAACAGCACAAGGGTGCCAGTTTTTTATCTCTCAAGCCGTGTACAACGCACAAGCAACCATAGATTTAATAACCAGTTATGCGCGCACATGCAAAGCACAAGGCCTGACACCTAATCGGATTATATTGACCTTTACGCCTTGTGGTGGTGAAAAAACATTGGAGTTTATGCAGTGGCTAGGTATCTCAGTGCCAGAGGCAACTAAATGGCGCATGCTTGATTCGGAAAATACATTAAGCGAATCGGTGCGTATTTGTCGCGAAAACCTCGACTCAATTTTAAAAAGCTGTGCGCACTTAGGTGTGCCGCTGGGCTTAAATATTGAAAGCTTAACCAACCGTAAAGAAGAAATAGACGCATCTATTAACTTATACCGTTTATTAAAAGCAACAATGGAACTCAACCTTGCGGAGAAACTGATAGCTTAATTGCGAGGTTCGGAGTTCGGGGTTCGGGGTTCGGGCAACAATAATAAGCGACATAGAATAAGCCAGTTCAAGTAGTTAGCTTCGTTTATTTTAATAAGTACTAACTTGATCTGTGAGGTTTGAACTATAGGACTTTATCAAAGCTGACTGTCGCGTTTGTGCCATGAGCGGATAAAAAGTGAATTTGAAAGCTGTCAGGTTTGAACTGTAGGACTTTATCAAATCTGACAGTCGCATTTGTGCCAACAGTAGAGACTGGTAACGCCCTATTAGGAGCATTGCCCTGCTTAAATGGCTTGTTATGTTTTCCATACTCCAGTGTCGGAAGTATCAGCAATAAAAACGGGGACATGTCGCCTATGTCCTTGCTTTTTTTGAACCTGCTCAAATTCATTGAGCAACTGTATTGCCCTAGCCCTATCTGGAGCATACTCACCAATAATTATCTTTTCAGCTGGGCTCCTTAATAATTGCTGGATTATATGCTCATCTTTACCATCCATAAATGAGCAGCCAAATGTGAACACACATCCCTCTACTTTTTGAAGCCGATCATAGCAGTAGCTCAAGTATTTGTTGCCCCGTATCACCTCTCGCTTTTGCTTACCTGTCCCTTCTGAAACCGTGACGGGGAACACTCCATTATCAATATTTCTCTCTACTACAGCTAGAATAGGATCATATTGAGAGCTTCTTACTTTCGTAGCAGAAATACCATTTCTATTTAAGAACAGAGCCCCATGAGGAAATAAAAAGTTGGAGCTATCATCAGGGCTAAAAACAAGATCCTCATGCTCAGTTGAATTACAGAACGAATCACTACCTATATATGATTGTTTGTAACACCTAAGCCAATAAAGCAACAAATCATAGTTTAAAGAGTATATTTCTTTGAATTGTCTCAAAAATCTACGACCACTCTCAATTTTTACATCCATCTCATAGCTAGCATTTGCAAAGCTATTAGGATGCGAGGCTGAAACAGCAACAATCAACTGTTCCCTTAGTAAATCAACTTGTTGTCGATAGAAACGTAGCTTATCTTCACACTCACCATATTTAACAAAAACATCTATAGCGTTGTTTAATTTTTGATGAGCCAACTCAAAGTCGAGATTACACTCATGAAGTAGGTCACATAAAGGCGATCCTTCTTCTATCTCACAAAGTTCAAGTAAGTTATTCCAGCTAAAACACTGAGAACCAAAAGCTTGATCAAATGAAATACCAAAACCATTACCAATGATAATATTCTTCTTATCAGCTCTATCAATTTCTGTTTGAAAGTTTAAAATTTTAGATTCAAACAACCGACTCTCCTGAAAACATAACGCCGCGTTAAGCGGACTAAAATTGTGGGTTAAAATGCGTATCGAAACGTAACCCACTGTTTTAGTTAAGTTTAAACACCTTTTTAAGTTTCGTACTCGACTTTGTTGAACTCTTTTAACAAAATCTTTAATTCAGAAAATAAAGGTGAATAGGAATCTCTTAATTTATCTATAAAGTCATACTCAGTATTACAATGTTGATGCAAAATAACAGTTCTAGCTTCTGCAAACGAACACAGGTCAGATATAGCTCTAGCAATATGAGCGAGCTTAACTGCTTCTTGACGCTCTATATCTCTAGTACAACGCTCCCAAATCATTGAAACGCCATCGCCATCCTTATGAATTAAATGACTACTCATGCCGAAATTGTAAGCTAAATGAACTAATGGCATTAACCTTTCATCACCAGATTTACTAAAGCCTTGAATAATATTACTAAACGACCATTTTTGCTCAAGCGACTTTCTCTGTTGCTTATTTGTACCTTCACGAATTGAATCGATATCAGAATCTTCAAGTTTTAAGTCGGCAATAGATTTCCAATTAGGTAATTCATCAGAGTCTACTGTTTTTAGTAAACTACTGACCCTGTCACTTCTTTTTACTGCTGAATAATTAGGTAATATTTCCCAATATTCTTTCACTTTATCAATAGTCTCATCTTCTGTACCTTGAAGCATGAAGATGTACTTCACAACTCCTTCAATGATAGATCTATTGATAATTTCAGAGTCCCATTCTTGTCCATGTCGTAATAATAGAAGGGAACTCTCAGTACTAAACTGGCAGGATAGATAAAGTTGAGTGCTTACAAATCTGACTACTGGATGCATACCTTGATAGTCTTGATCAAGCAAAGGCTTGCAGTAATCAAAATGCTCACCTACAAAATGACTTGCTAGTGCAGTCAATTGCTTCAGTTTATCGTCCATAATTCACCTAGAAACTTAAACGCCTTACTAAGCGGCGCGAAATAGTTGGCTAAAATTGCGAGGAACGAGCGCTAGCCAACTGTTTAGCGTCCGTTTGAGTAACTTGTTAGAGCTACTCGTAGCCGGTAGTATTTCTTGCATCTAAATTTTTAGTAGATTCCCCAAAAAGATTCTGTACTGAGGTAAAATCGACGTTCTGTTCACTTTTGATTAATTCTAGCAATACCTGATTAGCATTATTTGAATAAGTGATAAGTCTTCCAACTTTTTTAAGCCGCTTTAAGTTTATTTTGGTTTTAGCAAATGTTGGGAAATTTTCTAAAAAATCATTCAATTCAATTATTATATGATCTGTTAATTTAATGCATTTTTCATTTAGATCTATAAGGATTGCTAAGCCTGACTTGCCAAAAGCAGATTCTGCATCGGCTAAAGATAAATTAGCAAAGGCATTGTTGCCATGTTTTATTAACACAGATTGCTTAAATTGTTCATTAAGTTCGTTTCTCTTTTCCCACATATGTAACAAAGAGTTATAGTTTGCAACCGCCGCATTAATTCTAGTTATTTGACTCCATTTAGGAAATTCAGTTTCTTTCGTATCTTCAGAAGGAACAATAAAAGCTAGATCTTGATAGCTTTCAAGAATAGGTTCCGATTTAATAATGATACTTGGTATAGCAAATAGTCTTTGGATTGGAACTGCTGTAAGTTGCTTATGGTAATTACCTTTTATTGAAATAAGAGATGCTCTTGCTCTTTCAATATCTAAAGTCCACTTATTTGCTGCACTCAATTTTTCTTTTTCAATCTGCAAGCTTTCTTGCTTATTTAATGCGAAGTAAGCAATTAATCCACCTAGAATTGATGTAAAGAAAGCACTCGCAATTGGGAAAATATAATCTTTAAAAAAGTTGGGCTCTTGTTTCAAGCTTTCAATAGCCGATACGAGTAATTCAGTTTCAGTGTGCACAATACTTCCTTGTAGCTCTAACAGCTTATTGAACACCATTTTGGTGGTTTATAACACACCAAAACGGCCTATATTACATACCATGATAATTTCACCAATAATTACCTTTGTAAACAAGTAATTAAAACAGCTAGGAATTAAGCATGTTATTTTGCCCCAAAACGGCGTTTAATAATGTTATCGGACAAAATTAGATTTCTACTCAAAACACAGGAATAAATTTAACTTTTTCAGTTTCCGGTTACCGCTCATAGCTGCTTGTCAGGTGAAATCTAAACTAATTCTCCTTAGCTGTAAGATCAGATATGAGCTACTACACCTATATGGCTTGCCTTTTTATTTTTATAATGTAATTCGCCGGTCAATTTCTTTTTAAATTTATATTTTATTACTGTGTTTATCGCGGATTGTTTTTTTTAGCTGTTTTTTAATTAAGGTTTGCTCGTAATACAATGCAACAAAAACCCCAATAAAACTCGAAAAGATCACAATAAGCCAATAGTAAATACTATTAAAAGTGACCACCCCTGAAATAGATAGATACAAATTGAATGGAACCACAAAAATTAAAAATCCTAAGACTTTGATAAACTCCCTAAATAGCTGAGAGTCCATTTTTGCTGAGTTTATATGAGCATTAATAGTTTCGTCTGACACATTACCTAGCTCAGCGTATTCCTTTTTCAACCAATTGAGATAATCCAATTTCACTTCCTTTTTTATATTTTTCGCTTCAATCACCTGATTTTATTCTCGACAAAATAATTACACTTTATTGATTACATGTAAACAACACAATGACTTAACACTTAAGCTGTGTGCTAAAAAGAACTAACAGGGAGAGGTAGTGAATTAAGAAGATGCAACTAACCACGGCGCTAAATTTAACGCCGTGTTGGGCTCTTTTTTACTGAAAGCTGATAGCTGATAGCTAAAAACTAAACGCTTTTATTTACGTCTTCTATTTGGTGCTCTTTGTCCTGTAATACGTTTTTTATCGCGATCTTTACGCGCTTTGTTAGTGTTTTTGCGGTTATCTTTTGATGGCTTATTTAAGTCGGGTTCATAGCCTTCAAGCCATTGTGGTGTTAAGCGAGTATCAAGCAGTACTTCAATTTCTTCAAGTAGCCACTGCTCATCTAAGCTCACTAATGACATCGCTAAACCTTGCTCGCCAGCACGCCCTGTACGGCCAATACGATGCACATAATCTTCAGCTATGTATGGCAATTCAAAGTTAATTACGTATTTAAGTGCCGGTATGTCTAAACCGCGCGCCGCTACATCGGTGGCTACTAATACACGCGTACTGCCTTCTTTGAAGTTATGAAGAGCGCGGTCGCGAGCACCTTGTGATTTATCACCATGAATAGATTCGGTTTTTAAGCCATCTTTACACATTTCTTTAGCAAGCTTATCGGCCATTTGTTTAGTGCGGGTGAATATAAGCACTTGGCGCCAGTTTTTCATGCCAATCATGTGCGATACCAGCTCGCGCTTTCTGTCTTCATCTACTGCGTAAATAACTTGTTCAACCTCTACAGCAGCAGAGTTGCGCTTATCAACTTCAATAAGCTCAGGGTCTTTGAGCAATTTTTTACTTAGCTCAAAAACACTGTCATCAAAGGTCGCGGAAAACAGTAAGGTTTGACGATCGCCTGGAATGTGGCGCAGTATTCGTTTAATTTCGTCAATAAAACCCATATCCAGCATACGGTCTGCTTCATCAAATACTAAAGAGTCCACGCTTGAAAGCACCACACTGCCCTTCACTATATGATCAAGTAAGCGCCCTGGCGTTGCCACTATTACTTGCGCTGTTTTAAGTGCTTTGATTTGTGGGCCAATGCTTGCGCCACCATAGGCAAGTGCACCTTTTATATCTGTACCTTGTGCGTATTTTTCAAAGCTTGCAAATACTTGCTGAGCAAGCTCCCTAGTAGGCGTTAAAATAACCACACGGGCAATGCCTGGTTCGTCTTTTTTAGCGGAATTTAAAAGCTTATGTAATAGCGGCAAAACAAACGCGGCTGTTTTACCAGTACCAGTTTGAGCGCTGCCCATAACGTCTTTGCCCGCTAAAATTGGCGGTATCGTTTTGTGCTGAATGGCGGTAGGCGTAGTGTAATTATTTTGCTCTATTGCCGTTAATAGTAACGGGTCAAGGGCTAGTGATGAGAACGATGTGGCAGACATAAGCTTGGCTTTAAAATAACAAAGAACGCTATTATACCTGAGCTTAAGTAATAAAAAAGGCGCTAAATAGCGCCTAAGTAAAATGAAGTATTTAAGCCGGTTTTAATGTGGCTTTACGCTCATTATAAAATGCAATTAAATCATCAACGGTTGCTTGGCAATATTCACGAATGCCCGACACCACCATGTGTTTTTCACCAAAACCCACCTTTTCGCCGTTTTCGAGTAAATTAAAGCGCAAGGTTATTTTGCCGCGTTTACCAGCGTATTCAAAACTTGGCTCTGCAAACTCTAGGGTCGGTGATTTAATATCAATGTTATTAAGGTTAATGATCATTGATTCATAAATAATCATAGGGCGCGCAGGGTTTATCATTACCTCTTGCTTGCCCATTAAAGGAATAATTACATGCGGGAACGCAGCACCTGAGAACTCAACATAATTTTTTATTAAACTATTTGTAAGTGTTGGGCATTTGCTGGTTTTACCGTCGCGCTTAACCTTTAAAATTACTTTTTCGCCATGGTTTACATCAAACTCTTCTCCAGGTTGTTCTGGAAAATTTAGTTTGGTATTTTCATCAACCATACCGGCAAAGGTAAACTCCATTCGCTCACTAATGCCATAGCGGTCTAACACTAGAGAAAAAAGTAAGTCTCCTGGTGCGCAAAACTTTTTAGCGTCTTTATCATGAAGCGGGTTGTAGTCGTCGGCTACACATTTAGCAAAGCGACAACCTTGCTCACGAGAAATTGAAACATAATCAGCATGCTGCTGATAGTAAGGACTTAACATAGTGTGTTCACTGCTTAAACTGCTTATAACCTAGCTATACTACCAGAAAAAAAATCTTGAGAGGTCGAATCTGTTTAATAAAGGCGAAAAATGATAATTTGCAACTCGCTAATTAACTAAGTAAATTAGGCAAATACGAGTTTAAGGGATTAACTAATGAAGTATTTTTCTTTATTAATATGCGCGGTTTCATTATTAACTGGCTGTAATAACATTACTTACACAACCAATATCGACGACGAGGTTTTATCAGAACACGTTTCAAGCCACATTAAAAAACGTGGTCTAGAGCAATTTTACAGTGTTCAGGACGCTCTCGATAGAGGTGCAAGCCCCCTTGGTGGAATAAAAGGCGAAAGCTGCGATGTTTCAGATGATACGCAAACATTCTCAATTAGCTATAACCGCTTGAAATCACAAGCTATAGAATCCCTTAAAAACGATGTGCTTTATTTAGGTGGCAATGCATTTACACTAGAGCAATGCCAATCAGTATCTCGCTACAATTGTGATTTAGCCGTTATTTGTACCGGACAAGCCTATAATTATTAATAGCTCAAAATTATCTAATTGAGACTATAACGCTATATAATTCGTTTTCTCTCATTTCCCCTATCAAACAACAAGCTGTATTTGCCAATGACTTTTTACTTTTTAGCTGCCGCTATTTTATGTGTTTTCCCACAGTGTAAACTCACTGTATTTCGCCAACCATTATGGCAATACTTATTGCTGCTAAGTGTTATTACTGCCTATTATCAAGAATATATAAATTTAAACGCGGTTGCTGTTATAGCTGTTTATGTAGGATTGTTTCACTTTACGCTATTGGCAACCTCAGCGTTAAAACGTAATGTTCTAACGTCTTTATTTATAACAGCCTCACTCGGGTTAGCCTTACATTGGTTTGCGGGTTTTAATAACCTGCCTATTGTTGTTAATGAACAAGTCACCAGTAACGCAATTGCATTTACCCTATATGCTAATTTCGATAAAGCATTAGCGGGTTTAATGCTGGCCGCTTATGTTTTTGAAAAAAATAAAACGGCAAAGCCAGTAACTATCGGCTACCCTGCTTTAATCATAATTATCACTATTTTAGCGGCGCTTATAACTGCTTTAACGTTGAACCTTGTTGAATTTGCACCAAAAGTACCTGAATTTTGGTTGCTATTTATAGCCATCAACCTACTTTTTACCTGCGTTGCAGAAGAGGCATTATTTAGAGGAATAATACAAACTAAGCTTTCAAAACTAATAACCCCGGGCAGGTTTGCATTACTGGCACCGGTGATCAGTACTTGTGTATTTTCGCTAGCACACTTTTCAGCGGGTACTCATTATATGCTTGTGGCGGCCGTTGCAGGTTTTGGTTATGGCTATATTTACTATAAAACTAGCCGATTAGAATGGGCCATTTTATGTCATTGGCTCGTTAACGTGTTTCACTTTTTCCTATTTACTTACCCTATGCTGGCAACTCCATCTTAGAATTACAGGCACAAAAAAGCCGCTTAAATTAAGCGGCTTTTAAATCTGTATACACGATTACGCACTTGGGTAATCGCGGTATGCGCGTTCTATCTTTTTAGCCTGCTTTTTAGAAATACCTAAATGGGCAAGCGCGACACGTAAACGTGCACGCGATAGGTCAGACCCTAAAATCTCCATTGCATCTAATACCGAAGTTGATGATGTTTTGCCGGTAATAGCCACAAATATAGGCTCTAAGAAATCTTTAATTTTAAGCTCGTGGAAGGTGGCGACTTCTTTTGCAATTGCAAAAATAGCTGGTTTTTCAAAGCTACGTAAGCCTTCTAGCTGCCATACAAAAAACTGCAGCGCTTGGCGAATAACATCTTCGTCAGCTTTACCGGCTGTTAATAGCGCTGGGTCGTAAGTAGGGATGCCGCCTACAAAGTGCCCTGCTAAATCAACCATGTCAGAGAGCGTATTTATACGCGTTTTAGCTTCTGGTAATACTTTAGCCAGCATGTCGCCATTAAATTTCCAGTCAACAAAACGCTGCATTAGCTCTGCATCAGTTAAGTTTTCGCGGATCCACATACCGTTTAACCAGCTTAACTTGTCTACGTCGAATACTGGACCACCAAGCGATACACGCTTCATGTCAAAATGTTCAATCATTTCATTAAGGGTGAACTTTTCACGCTCATCAGGCATTGACCAACCCATACGGCCTAAGTAGTTTAGTACCGCTTCTGGTAAGTAACCCATTTCTTTGTAGTAATTAATAGACGTTGGGTTTTTACGCTTAGACAGTTTTGATTTATCTGGATTACGCAATAATGGTAAGTGACCTAGTACCGGTGCTTCCCAACCAAAATCTTCATACAGTTTTAATAGCTTAGGCGCTGAGTTTATCCACTCTTCACCACGGAAAATGTGGCTAATTTGCATATGGTGATCATCCACCACGTTAGCTAAAAAGTACGTTGGAAAACCATCCGCTTTTAATAGCACTTGCATGTCTACGTTTTCCCACGGGATCTCAATTTCGTCGCGTAGGTAATCGTTAAACTTAAAGGTACCTTCGCTTGGGATTTTCATACGTATAACGTACGGTTTACCAGCAGCTAGGTTTGCTTTAATTTCGTCTTCTGTATGGTTTAAGCCACGACCATCGTATTTAGGACGCAGACCTTCGGCCATTTGTTCTTCACGCATTTGGTCCAGTTCTTCGCTGGTTGCGAAACAGTAGAATGCTTTGCCGTCTTCAACTAACTGATGAGCGTATTTTTTATATAAATCACTGCGCTCAGATTGACGGTATGGACCAAACTCACCACCTACATCAGGACCATGATCCCACTCAAGGCCTAACCAGCGTAAGCTATCCATGATGGCTTGTTCAGATTCAGGTGTGCTGCGAACTTGGTCAGTATCTTCAATACGAAGTACAAATTCACCGCCTTGCTGTTTAGCAAAACAGTAGTTAAATAAGGCAATGTAAGCGGTGCCAAGATGCGGGTCACCAGTTGGCGACGGAGCAACACGGGTACGAATTGTCATGGTAATGTCTCTTTTAATAAGTGAGATGGTATGAAATACCAATAAATATTTTAAGCGGCTACTTTGTTTAAGTAAGCAATAATATCGTTTGATTCATAAAGCCATTTTACTTGGCCATCTTGCTCAATACGTAAACAAGGTACTTTAACTTTTCCGCCTTGCTCTAATAGCTCTTGGCGGTATTGCTCATCATTTTTTGCATCGCGTGTTTCAATTTTTAAGCCTTCACGCTTAATTGAACGGCGCACTTTTACACAAAAAGGGCATGCTTTGAATTGATAGAGCTTAAATTGTGCGGTTTGCTGATCAAGCTTAGTTTGCTCTTGCGGATCACGTTTTTTGCTACGCGGCGTAAAAACAAAATTAAAAAATAAGATGATACAACCTAAAACCCAGCGAACTAATTTCATCTTCAATACTCTTTACAACAAATTTAAGGTGCAAGATTTTAACACAAAAAAGCGCAACACTATAAGCGGATTATACGTTGCGCTATATCGTTAAAAAAGTGCTTAATTACAACACCACCATATCATCTCTGTGTAGCACTTCCACGCCGCTATCGTAATCAAGTAAATGGCTGATTTGATTAGAGTGTGCGCCTTTTATTTTATCGATTTCAAGATGACTAAAGCGAGTTAACCCCCGTGCAATAATTTGCTGGTTTACATCAATTAAGTTAATTAAATCTCCACGTTCAAATTCACCTATTGCACGCGTAATGCCCTTAGCAAGTAAACTAGCCCCTTTAGATTGCAATGCATGCACCGCACCGGCATCAATTAAAATTTGGCCACTACTTTTAGGCCCTGCCAATAACCATTTTTTTCGGCCATCTTTAGGAGCGGTAAGTTTTAAAAAGCGAGTGCCTGGTAGTTGCTCGCTCATGCATTTTAAAATCACGTTTTCATCAGCGCCTTTGGCAATAATCACCTCAACCCCAGCTCTTCTGGCAATATCTGCTGCCTGCAGTTTGGTTGCCATACCCCCTGTGCCTAGGTTTGTACCACTGCCACCCGCTAGTTGGCGTAACTCATCATTAATATGAGTAACTTCGTCAATCAAGGTGGCGTTAATGTCGGTGCGCGGATCGCTGGTAAATAACCCTTGTTGGTCGGTCAGTAGCAGCAATTTATCGGCATTGGCTAAAATAGCCACCAATGCCGACAAGTTATCGTTGTCACCTACTTTTATTTCGCTAGTAGCAACTGCGTCGTTTTCATTAATGATCGGCACAACATCATAGTTTAATAAGGCATTGAGGGTATCGCGGGCATTTAAATAACGCTCTCTGTCGTCAACATCCGCGCGCGTTAGTAGCATTTGCCCGACGTTAACGCCATATAACGCAAATAAACTTTGCCAAATATGAATGAGTTGCCCCTGTCCAATGGCGGCCAACATTTGTTTGTCTATTAATGTGCGCCCACAGGGTTTTAATAGCTGTTCGCGACCTGCGGCAACCGCACCGCTTGATACCAAAATAACGTGATGACCTTGCTTTTTTAGCTCACAGCATTGGCGAACAAGTTCCACCATATGTGCTTTGTCTAACTTATCGGTACCGCCAGTGAGTACGCTTGTACCTAGCTTTACAACTACGACCTGATCCCTTTGCATGTTTTTTACTTTGCGCAATAAATGATGCATTTATTTATACCAGTTCGGTATTTTTGAACAAGTAAAAAATATTCAATCACCCCCTCTGCGTGCTAGGATCGCACTATATTCAACCGTTTAAATTCCGCCTTATGCCTGCCAGTTTATGTTTAATTATTGCCACCTTTTTGTGGGGTAGCTCCTTTATTGCACTTAAATACGCGATTGCGATTTATGATCCGGCCTTGGTGATATTTTTACGTATGCTCACCACTTTACTGATTTCGTTATGTTTATGGCGTTACGTAATTCGTTTTGAATATTTAAAAGGCGATTGGAAATACTTATTAGGCATGTCGCTGGCAGAGCCTTGCTTGTACTTTTTATTTGAAGGCCACGCAATGGAATATACCTCTGCATCTCAGGCGGGGGTGATTGTTTCTTGTTTACCCATTATCGTGGCATTTTTAGCATTTTTCATGCTCAAAGAGCATATTAGTAAAGCTATTGTGGTGGGTTTTACGCTGTGTATTGGCGGCAGTATTTTACTGACCTTGCTCTCACCGAGTTCAAGCCAAGCACCAAACCCGTTACTGGGGAATTTTTTAGAATTAATGGCCATGGTGTGCGCGGCATTTTATACCGTGTGTATAAAGCATTTAGCTAACCGCTACTCCCCACTCACATTGATTGCTCTGCAAGGCGTGAGTGGTAGTTTATTTTTTGCTCCGTTTTTATTGTTTATTGACCTACCCAGCGAAAACCAACACGATTTAACCGCACTAATGAGCATTTTGTACTTAGGCTCTTGTGTTACTTTGGGTGGGTACGGTATGTACAACTACGCAATTAGTAAAGTGTCGGTGTTAACCGCAGCGGCTTACTCTAATTTAATTCCAATTTTCACTTTAATTTTGTCAGCCATTATCCTTAACGAAGTACTGACACTTGGCCAGTGGATCAGCATATTTGTAGTGTTTATAGGCGTAATGATTAGTCAACGCCATCAAGAGCTGGTGGTCGATATTCCTAACTCAACTTCGGGTGAGGATATTTCTGCCGACACTAACCATCTTAAATCGGTACCCGAGGCCAGTGAATCAAAAGGGTAACAGGTTAATAAATACAACCCTAATTGATGCAAAAAATCGGTGTTGTGCTGATGAATTACCTCAACGTGTGTTACTGAATAATGCTGTACTTGGCCATTTTTAAGTTGTAGAGAAAATTGTTCCCCCACTTTAGCGTTTTTTAAAAACGCAAAGTGGGTATCGTTGTGGCCAGCAATAAGTGCTCCTTGCGAGTTACCAAAATCAGCCCCACCTAACTCCCCAGCTGGTAAAAAGTGGCTCGGCGCAAACGCTAAGTTTCTACCACTTGCACCATCAAGCACGGTTAGTCGTTTATTATGCTTTGGCCATATTATTTGTGCCACCGGGTAGCTATCAGCATAAAACCACGGCTTAATTTTTTTATTGGGCGATTTAAGGGTTGTTTGCCAAGCTTGCTCTATTAACACTTGTGCAAGCCACGCCTTTGCCTGCATGTATACACCATGGCCAAACAAGCTCAAACCTAAGGCAAGTAAACCTATGCTTAGCCATTTTTTCATTTACAGCGCCTTACTAACAAAAGACCACCTAGAAGTAGTAATGCTCCAAACACAATATGCATTTTGCTTTGCCCATCTGTTTGCGGCAAGCGCATGGTCATTCCTTGTGGCATAGTATTAGCCACTTGTGTGCTTTGTTTAGCAACTTCTTTTATGGTCGTCTCTTCTATGGCAATAAACGCAGTAAATGGGCTAAGTAATTGATGCTCAAGCGCGAGCTGCTGCACTTGCTGTTTTACAACACTTTGTTGGTTGTATAACAATAACGACTTTATTTTTTGACGTGCCCAAAGCTTATCAATTCCTGTGGCTTTTGAACTTGCTTGCGGATTAAGCTTAACCTTAAACTCCCCATGCGCAGTTTGCCCCGTAAAAGTAATTGTATCGGTAGTGTCTAATTTAATAGCCACCATAATGGGCTCAGCAAAATATAGGTCAGGCAAAGGTGAGGGCCAAAAATCTAAGCTGTCTCCATTTGTATTTGTTAACGCTAAATTAGTCATAGCCGGGTGAGCAAGTTTATCAAACAACTGCTGCATTTTCGGCTGCACATCATGAGCACTGCTTATAAAGGTGTAAGTTCCCTTGCCTATATCAGCGGCACGACGCATAAAATAACGGTTAGGCGCGCTACCAATGCCCACGGTAAATAAACGGCTATCACCTAAGGTATGCGCAATATGTTTAAATAACCGATCTTCGTTACTTACGCTACCATCGGTTAAAAATACAACTTGGCGTACAAACCCTTCAAACTGCGTACCATCAAGTACCGCATCAAGTGCGCCTTTTATTTCAGTTCCGCCATCGGCTTGTAAGTTATAAATAAAACGCTCTGCGCGACGTAAATTGAAGTCACTGGCAATTAATGGGGTCTCACTCATGGCTGCAACCTCATTATTAAAACTGACAATATTGAAGCTATCATCACTATCTAATAATGATAATGCGTAAAACAGCGCTTTTTTAGCTTGTTCAATAGACTGCCCATGCATAGATCCCGAGGTATCAACTACAAACACCATTTCACGCGGTAAACGCTGAGATTGAATAAAACTATCGCTTGGCGGCATTAACATTGCTAACGCATACTGCTCACCATTTTGTGCTTGCTGAGTAAAAAGTGCAGCTTGCGCTTGTGCTATTTGTAGTGGCTTAAACTCAAGTACAAAATCTCTATTTATGGCTTGCTGTGGTTTTAGCACAATGCTGTATTGCCCAAATGCAGGGTTTTCAATATTAACTTGATGGTACTTAGCGTTTATATCAACCAATTCTAAGCCTATATCCATGTTAATTGTTAAGCTTAAATCGCTGGCATTTGCCGCCTCATTGGTTTGTTTTGTGTAAACAGGGCTTAACCAACCCTGTGGAGTGAACGAAGGTGCATTAGCGCTTTTTATCGCATGTGTATCTTGTTCATCGTTAACTTCCCCTGTTATTGCATGATAGCGTGGCGTAATTGTAGTTGGAAAATGAATCGCAAAGATTCCGTGTTGGTAATCAATAATCTCTTGATACTCAAGCGTTATAACTATTTCTTCTCCTGGCCCTACATTTGCCACATTTGTAATAAACATATTTGCACGCTGCTGTCGCAGCAATGAAGCTTGTTTGCCTGCTTTTTTGGCAGCTTGGTACTGTTTTTCAGCTTGGCGTTTTTTTGCTATTTTACCTTTAATAACTCGCTCGCCAATGCGCATGGTCATTGCTTGCACGGCGCTTTCATCGGGTAAAGGAAATACATAACGTGCATTTACGGCAAAAGGGTTTTCATTTATGTAGTGCTGCGTTACTACAACACGATTAATTAGCCCTGTTAGGGTCATTTTTGCATCGCTTTTTAAAATAACCCCAGGGTTAACCGCCACTCCTTGGCTATCAAACAAGGATAGTTTTGGCGACTGTGCATGGCTTTTAAAGCTGGCTAAAAGCACGATGATAATAAAAATAAAAAGGCTTACCTTGGTAAGCACTTTGGTGGGTTTACTCAACATAAATCACTCCATCGAACGCCTTGCGATTAATTGCTTGCTGTTTGATCAGTTGTTTGATTAAGCGCACGGGTGGTGAGGGTAACGCGTCTATCAAAAAAGTTATCTTCAAGGGTGTTACTATTTGCTATGCTTTGCTGCTCGCCAAACGCTTGTGCGCTTAAACGTGTATGGCTAACCCCCTGTTTAATTAAGTAACTTTGTACGGCGTTTACTCTGGCTTTTGAAAGTAATAAATTTGCTTGCTCTGCACCGCGCTGATCGGCAAAGCCACTTAAATCGAGTGCGAGTTGCGGTTGGCTTTTTAATAACGCTACCAATTGATCAAGCTGCTTGGCAAAATGAGGAGCAATATCGCTAGAGCCTGTTTTAAATTGCACTGTCATCGCCAATAAATTATTAAGTTGTGATTGGGTTAGTTGCTCATTTTGTTGCGCCAGTAGTTCAAGTTGCGCCTCTAGGTGACTGTTATGATTAATTACGTGCTGGTAGTCGTTGGTTTTCTCTGCCATTACAGTTAAAGCTTGCTGCTGCTCAGCAATGGTTTGCTCAGCCACCTTGGCATCGCCAATCAAACCACCAGCAAATGCGCCTACAAACGCGCCGATTGGCCCACCAACAACACCACCAATAATGGCACCGGTGCTCAGGCCAACAATTGTTTCTTTTTTTGCTTCTTTTGATGGGGTATCCGCAGCAAATACTGGCGTACAAAAAGTGCTAACAAGTGTGAGTGCGATTAATGTTTTCTTCATGGTCTATTCCTTACTATTAATAATGATTGGCAAGCTATTGGTTGGCACTTGCGTTGTATTGGTAATTTCAATAACTTTATTAAAACACCATGAAGTGGCAATAAAGGGGAGTAAAAATGGCAAACTGCTGAGCAATTGTGGCAAAAAAATGGCAATTGTGTTTTTAACCGTACTTAGCGCAAAAACTTCGCTATAGTGCGCCTAAGTCAATATGAGTAATTAAAAAATGAAGAAAATAGCTATCGTTGAAGATGAAACTGCCATTCGCGAAAACTACATAGAAATGCTGAGCGCTCAAGGCTATCAGGTAAGTGGTTATGAAAGCCGCCCTCAAGCAGAAGTAGCTTTTAAAGAAGCACTCCCCGATTTAGCCATTGTTGATATTGGCTTAGGCCATGAAATAGATGGCGGCTTTTTACTGTGCCAAACACTGCGTTCACTTTCTAAAACCTTACCAATTATTTTTTTAACCGCTCGCGACAGCGAAATAGACACCGTATGCGGTCTGCGCATGGGCGCCGATGACTACTTAACCAAAGATATTAGCTTAGCGCATTTAGCCGCGCGTATTGGTGCGCTATTTCGCCGTATGGAAGCATTAGAGCAGCCTGCCGATGCTAATGCATTAATAACTCGTGGCCAACTAACACTCGACACGCAACGCATGCAGGTGCTTTGGCAGCAACAGTTGGTTGATTTAACCGTGACTGAGTTTTGGATGCTGCACTCACTCGCCCAACGACCTGGCCACGTTAAAAGCCGTAATGAGTTAATGAGCGATGCTAAAATTTATGTAGACGACAGCACCATTACCTCGCATGTAAAACGTATTCGTAAAAAGTTTATAGCTCTCGATAGCCAGTTTGACTGTATAGATACCGTGTATGGCATGGGCTATAGGTGGGAGCAACCCACATGCTGAGATTTGGCCTACGCAGTAAATTTATCCTACTTTCGTGCTTTTTGTTTTTGTTGCCATGGTTAGGCTACGAATATGTATGGGAAATGGAAAAGTTTTTACGCCAAGGCCAAGAAAAAACGTTGGTAGGCACTACACGCGCACTCGCCACGGCCTTGCATGAACGCCCCGCTTTATTTGACGAACAAACCAACTTTTTAGACCAAGTTGTAAAAGGCCGCGATCTCTATGCTTATAATTTAAAAAGCCCAATTCAGCTCGATGGTAAACTCAGCGACTGGGACGCTTACCAATCGCTGTTTTGGCTGTATGACAAACGCTACTTACAAACAGCCAATGATAACCACCAACTCAGCGATTTATCATTTAGCCACATGGTAGGTAAGTTTGATAATTACTTATATGCTGTATTTAAAGTCACAGATGACACTGTAATTTACCGTGCTAAAAACAGCCTCAGCATTACCAATAATGACTATGTAAAAATTGGCCTAAAAAACCCTGATGGGCAATTTAATACTTATATTATTGCTCCGCGCCAAGATGGCTGGGTCAACGCATTTGATGCCAGTAGTAAAATGCCTTTTACTAAAATTCAGGGTTTCTTTAAACGTACAAACACAGGTTACAACCTTGAGCTGCGCTTTCCTTTGAGTATGCTTGGCAATAAACTAGGATTTGCCATTGCCGATGTTGATAGTAAACAACCAAACCAACCCCCTAGTATTATGTCTACATCGAACTTAAATAACCCGAATGATTTAGGCTCGGTACTGGTGCCCTCCCCTGAGATAAACCGTATATTAAAAGGCATGGGCCACAGCGGCAGTCGCATATGGGTGGTCGATAATCATCACCGTGTATTAGCGCAATCGGGCAGTATTCAAAATGCCGATGGCGTATGGGCCGATGGGCTAAAAAATCAAGCGCCAAAAACTGCGTGGCAGCGCTTTGAACAAGCCTATTTACATCCTTTGTATTATAAAATTTTAACGCGTCCTGAAGATGAATTTATAGATACCTTACACGATGTAGCTTCAATGCAAGGCGCTCATTTAGCCAAAGCACTGAAAGGTCAACCGGCCTCGTCTTGGCGACTCACTCCCGATAACAAAGCGGTAATATTATCGGCTGCGTATCCTATTTGGATCGAGGATAAGGTTATTGGGGCAGTTATAGCTGAAGAAACCACCAATGGCGTGCGTACACTGCGTAATAAATCGCTGGAAAAACTATTTAATGTGATTTTAGCGGTCATGTTAATTGGCACAGTCACTTTGTTCTTTTTTGCCTCACGTATATCGAGCCGTATTAGGCGACTACGAGATACAGCAGAGCAAGCCATTGATGCGCAAGGACGAGTAACGGGCCATATAAATTACAGCGATGCCAATGACGAAATTGGCGACCTGTCGCGTAGCTTTTCAAATATAGTGAGCCGACTTGGTGGCTATACCGATTATTTAGAAAATATGTCGTCGCGCTTATCTCACGAGCTGCGCACACCGGTTGCGGTTGTCCGTTCATCTCTTGAAAACTTACAAAGCTTGCAGCAAAGTGAACTGAGTCAAAAATACCTTGAACGTGCCAGCGAAGGGGTTGAGCGCTTAGGAAAAATAATTACCACCATGAGCGAGGCTACCCGCCTTGAGCAAAGTATTCAAAGTAATGAGCCAGAGCAGTTTGATTTACAAAAAGTAATTAGTGGCTGTATGCAGGGCTACCAGCTTACTTATCCTAACCAGTTATTTACACTCAACATTTGCCAAAGCACACTGCCAATGCAAGGTGCCCCTGAATTTATAGCGCAACTGCTCGATAAGCTAATTAATAATGCCTTGGAATTTAGTGAAGCTAACACCGCAATTGAAGTCAGCCTGAAGCAAAGCGAAAACAAAGCAACATTAACGGTAAGTAATACAGGTACTTTATTGCCTGAGGGGCTTACTGAACATATTTTTGATTCCATGGTATCGATACGCAGCCAGCAAATGCAGCAACAACCGCATTTAGGTTTAGGACTTTATATTGTCAGGCTGGTGTGTGATTACCACAAAGGCACAGTAACGGCGCACAATAATGAGCAAGGTAATGGAGTGCTGTTTACTGTGAGCTTGCCTTTAAATAATTAAACAAAAAGCGGTTTAATTATAAGCCGCCTTGTATTAAAGCTTTGCAGTTACAATTTAATACACACTCAAGTGTAACGATTCACTTTTAATTCATTTGCTCAGCCTTAGTCTACTCACCTAGGAGGAGTCAAAATGAAAGAGTTACTAGAACCCGAAGAAATAGAGTTTATTTTCGATTTATATCGTCCTAATGCAGCCAATAACCATGCTCAAGAGGGCGCGACTAAAAACCCCAAGGTAAGTAATAAACAAGCCATGCAAGCTGAGGTTTTAGCTCGTAGTGCTTAACTACATAAATCTTACAAGTTAACCATTAAGCTGTAAAAACGCTTTAATGCAGTCTATTTCTGCCTGCTTGACCGTCTCGCCTATTTCGGGGCCTTTTTTGCCGTTTTTAAGCGCGTCTTGCACTATCTGCTTTTTATCCATTTTTTGTAGTTCATTGTGAATAGCACGTAATTTAGCGGCTTGTGGATAGGGCTTATCCACCAGTGTTTCGCCTCGCCCTTGTGCATCACACTGGCACGCTTGAGTAAAGGCAATAAAACGCTCTGGGTGCACTAGTGCATTTAAATTAGTGACGATTAATTTATGAATAGTTTGCGGTCTTAACTGTTCAAGCGTGTGGCAAAGGGTATGGTTATCACTGGTAAGCACGCCTATATCACGAAAGCGATTAGGCACTTTTAAACGTTCACAAAAGGCCTCAACTACAGCAACCCCTTCACGTTCATGGCCGCGTAAATTACCGCATTTTTTATAGCTTAGCGCTTTACCAAAATCATGAGTTAAAGCGGCAAAACGTGTTTCTAGGTTGAAGCCTAAATCGGCTGCTCGTCTAAGCACTAGCATAGTATGGACAAACACATCGCCCTCGGGATGATGATTTGCCGGCTGCGGGGTGTTTTTCATCTGTTCTATTTCAGGAAAAATACCTAACCCATCTAATGCTTGAAAATAAAGCTCGGGGTGTTTTTCGCCAAGCGCTTTTTCTGTTTCAAGCCAAACTCGCTCAGGCACTAAATGTTCCAGCTCGCCTTTATTTTTAAGCTCATGCATTAATGCAGTAGTACTTGGATGAATAGACCAGTCACTACCATAACGGGCTAAAAAGCGAGCAATACGTAATACCCGAACAGGGTCTTCTACAAATGCTTGGGTGGTGTGGCGCAGTATTTTATTTTTTAAATCAGCTTGACCATTAAAAGGATCAATAATAGTGCCGTTTTCGTCTAGCGCCATAGAGTTAATGGTTAAATCTCGGCGTGCTAAATCTTCTTCAAGGGTTACGTTTGGGCTGGCATCCACCACAAAGCCGGTATAACCTTTACCACTTTTACGCTCAGTGCGCCCTAGTGCATATTCTTCTTTAGTGTTTGGGTGTAAGTAAACTGGAAAATCGCTGCCAATGGGTAAAAATCCGAGCGCTTCCATTGTCTCTGGCGTTTCACCAATAACAACATAGTCATTATCTTTTGATTGTATGTTTAGCAGTTTATCTCGCACTGCTCCACCCACTAGGTAAACTTGCTTTAAACTCTGTTGCACTTTATTCCCAACCACTACTTTTAAGCTTTTCTTTGATGTTAATCATACCTAATAGTCATTAAAAAATCTGTGTTGTTTGCCAAGCTTTATTAAGCTCATTACAATAGCCCATTATTTTTTAATACCTAAACAGCGAATGAAAAACCACTCAGCAAAAAAAGAACTTATGTTACTGCCCATCCTTTTGGTGGTTATTATTATGTGTGTTGCAGGGCATTTCTTGCTACAGGCTAATTTTCAAGACAGCCATTTGGTTGAGTATTTGTTAGCTGCAATTCCATTTGCTATGTTTGGCTTAGTAATAATAGCCTTTAAAATGGCAGCCAAAAGTGAACAACAAGAAAATGATGAGTAAATAAGTTACTGATAGTTTTTTTCTGCTTTAGTGACTTTATATAAATAGCGTCTTGATTCCGCACGTGAGTGCTTAGTGGTGAGAATGTTATAAAACTGGCTTGAAGTAAGCTGATTTATTTGTGAAAACGCCACACTTCTATTTTTATTAAATATACGCAATACATTACCCGCCCCACCGTTATAAGACGAGATCATTGCAAAGTGCTTACTTTTATCGGTATTAATTTTATGTAAGTAATTATTTTTTAAAATACTTAAATACGCGCTGCCAATATCAATATTATGTTTTGGATTAAACAACACCGCTTTGGTTGGCTGCCCAGGTACTTTTTTAATTTTTTGATACACATCCCGCCCTGCAGTTGCGGGGATCACTTGCATTAATCCATAGGCGTTTGATGAGCTCACCGCATGTGGATTAAAGCTACTTTCGGTTTCAATAATGGCATAAATAAGTGCTGCCGATATTTGATATTTTTTTGCAGCCGCCAGCACATAAGCACTGTACTTTTGCTTTCTTAAATGAGCATTTTGCTCTACTAAATCAAAGCTAACCGACGAAATAAGATGCCCATACTGACGCCTTTTTTGTAAGCGATTACTCACTAAATAACGCGCAAATCGATTAGCACGCCAGCTATATTTTATGGGTAACTTATCTTGATCGAGCACTTGTTGGTATAAAAACGGCTCGCCTTCTAAAATTGGCGCTTCGCTGGTAAAAATATCGGTTTTATCGGGATCGCTAGAAGTCAGTAAGGTCATCACAATAGCCTGCTGTAACAAGCTTATTGTATTTTTTAACGCGATGGTTTCTACTTTTACAGTGCCTTGCTCAAAATCAATAATGGCACGAGCTTGGTAATCATTACTGTATTTTACGTATTTTTTGGCACTAGGTTGCTGAGTGTTTTGTTTACCCCACTTGCGCCCAACAACGCTTTCTAATGCGGCTAAAAGCTGTTTTACGCTACCAACCTGTGCCTTAATAGAACGGTGTGTTTTTTGTGCTTGCTTGTGAATTGCAACCACGTCAGTAGGATCGTTTTTTACTTGCTTTACCAGTTTATTTAAATCAACAACGGGCGGTAAACCTGACAGTGATTTACAGCCACTTAAGCCAACTAGCAAAAGTATAAACGCATACTTTTTCACACAACATCCTAATAAACTTAATAAATCCTCATTTATTATAATACATGATAACCAAACCAGTCAGGTTTAATTGTTTGTGCTTGACCACTTGGGGTTAGTTTAATATTAAGCTGGCTATCGAGTAAATCTATAGCAAAGCAATCATCAACATCATGTAAATCATCTTTATGTAGATGGCTAAGCCCTGCGAGTAAATCATTTTTAGCGCGCTGTTTTGCTTCTTCACTACTACTGGCAACATACAAAGCAAAGTCGTGTTGCTCTGCTAGTGAGTCGCTTCTGTAAGCACCTAAGTTAACAAAATAAAGCTGCTTATTTTGCTCTACATAACTATCAACTACCTCGACTTTATAACCATCAATGTGATTAACCGCCATGTAGCTATCCATGTGTACGCTATTTTTGTCGCCTACCCACTGACTTTTAAGCTTGCTATAAGTTTGCTCAATGTTTTGACCTACCACAAAGCGTACATCGTGCATTTCTATGTGGCAGCCTTGAATACGTCCACCTAAATACACCATAAATAACTGCATGCTCACTTCCTTTTTTAAAATTACATTAGGGCCTGTTGACCCTTGCGGATTAAAAGTTGTTCAAACAAGGGGCGATTTAATCGCGGCGCGAGGTTTGTAACCTAGTGGACTAAGTAAAAACCGAGCAACAAAGAGTTAATCGTCCCTTGGCAGAACCCTTTGGGCAGCGCTGTTTGGCATTGATGCTACGTTATCGCCTATTTATGGGGAATAACCACACAACATAGGCTCTGCCTTGCCTAAATACCAAACAGACTGCTGCAAATTTAACCTTAAAGGTCAACAGGCCCTAAACTATCTAGGTCAATTTCATGCTTTTTAATCAGCTTATAAAAATCAGAACGATTACGCTTGGCAAGCTTGGCACCTTCGGCCACATTACCCCCTGCCATTTTCAGGGTATTGATAACGTAATCTCGCTCAAACTCTTTTTTAGCGTCGTTAAGCGAAAGTGGCTCAACGTTATTTTCATTGCTATTTAACGCACTAAGCACTAAATGTTCAGATATAACGTCACTTGGTGTTAAGGCAACCACCTGCTCCACCACATTTTGTAATTGACGAATATTACCAGGCCAATCATATCTTACCAGTGCATGCATGGCATCGTTTGCAAAACGTTTTTCTTTTTGTTCCATACGTTTTGCAATATTGGCGCTAAAAAAGTTAGCTAATAAGCTAATATCTTCACGGCGCTCTCGCAGCGGAGGAAGTTTGAGGTTTACTACGTTTAAACGATAATATAAATCTTCTCTAAACTCTTGATTGCTAATAGCTTCAGGCAGGTTTTTATGGGTCGCTGAAACAATTCGCACATTAATGGGAATTTCTTCTTGAAAACCGACTGGGCGAATGGTTTTTTCTTGCAGCACGCGTAATAACTTAACTTGTAAATTTAGCGGCATATCCCCAATTTCATCTAAAAATAAGGTCCCCCCTTGCGCTTGCTGAAACAGGCCTTGGTGATCTTTTACCGCCCCTGTAAATGCGCCTTTTTTGTGACCAAATAACTCCGACTCTAATAACTCACCAGGGACTGCACCACAGTTAATAGCCACAAACGGGCCATCATTAACATGGCTGTGCTGATGAATTGCCTGTGCGAGCAGTTCTTTACCTGTACCACTGGCACCAGAGATAAGTACATTTACCTGAGTAGGACCTAGTAATTTAACTTGCTCTAGCAAATGCAACATAGCGCCACTGCGAGTAACAATATTGCTTTGCGGAGTAATATCATCATTATTCACTCCATGTATTTCTATAGCTTTTGCTAAGCTATCGAATAGCTCGTCTTTATCAACTGGCTTAGTAATAAAGGCAAATATGCCTTGCTTAGTCGCCTCTACCGCATCAGGAATTGAACCATGAGCCGTCATCATAATTACAGGTAGTGCTGGGTAGCGGCTTTGCAATTGTCGGTGCAGTGCCATTCCATCCATTTCATCCATTCTTAAATCGGTGATCACCGCATCAAATACTTGGCTTTTGAGTAGTTGTAAGGCGTTCATGCCACTATCACAGGTTGTTACTTCATAACCTTTTGATTGAATTCGAATTGCCAGTAACTGCAGCAAGCTGGCATCGTCATCAACGAGTAAAACTTTAGCGCTTGATGGAAGTGTGACTGACATAGCTACTGCTCCTTGGTTTCTTCACGTAATAAAAGTTGCTGTTCAATTGCAGCTAATGACGATAAGGTTTTTTGCATTTCAGCGTTTAATGCTTGCTGTTGTTTTTTTGCATTTATTTGCATTAATACCTGCTGTTTTTGCAGCCATAAATAGTGCTTTATATCATCTGGCCAATAGTACGCCTGATCTAGCTTAAGTAATTGACTCATAACAGTATCAGGGTCGCGACTAAGGTTAACGCATGCAGTATTAAAAAATGCCTTCAGTGCTTGCTCCCCTAAGTAAGTTTTATTGTCAGGCGTTAATTTAAAGCCACCACACTGATGGGCATGCCATGCAATAACTTGCGCTGCGGGCGGATACATAAGATCTAGTTTTGGCCGCGGCTTTGGATTGGGCTGGTTGCTTTTATTATCGGGCTGAGTTTGAGCTATTAGCTCAGGTTTAGCTGGTGTTTGAGTGTTTGTTAATTCACACCCAGATAAAAAAACGAGACTGCTGGTTAGCCATAAAATAGCCATTAAACGCGCAGACATATTATTTAACTCCTTTATTTTTATAGGGGATGACAATGTTAAATCGACAGCCTTGCGGCTCATTATGCTCAATAGTTAACTTACCCTGTAACTGTTCAACCGACTCTTTTACTATGGTAAGGCCTAAACCACTGCCTTGAAGACTAATCTCTTTACTGTGTTTACCTTGATAAAAAGCGCCAAAAACATATGCTTTTTCATGCTCTTTAATACCACAGCCCTCATCAGCGACCTGTATAATTAAGCTATTACTTTCTAAACTTAAGCTAATCGACACTGCTTGATTTGACTGGGAAAACTTTAAACCATTAGAGATTAACTGAATTAAAATCATTTCAATTAATTCTCTCGGTAAATTAAGTGCAACTGTCGGTAAGCTATTGTGCCAAATAAGCGACTGCTCTCGTGCATTTAACCTATGTTCAAAATGATTACTTACCTTTTTTATTAGCTGGTTAAATTCCACTTCACTAACATTATCTTTACTAGTTCGAATCGCGTTATAACTTAACAAGCTGTCTATCATAGTGCGTAATCTCACCATAGATTGACTGATTAACCCAAGCACTGCTTTTTGCTCATTATTAATTGGCCCAACAATTTCATCGGCTAATAATTCAGTCCCCTCAACCATGGAGGCCAAAGGCGTTTTTAACTCGTGAGTAACATGGCGTAAAAACGTATCTTTTTGCTGCTCTAGCATATGCAATTGCGCCTGCACCCACTGCAACTTGTTACCTAGTTCAATGAGTTCAGCTGATCCCTGCACTGATATTTTTTGCTGCCAATCTCCTTGGCCTAATTTATCAATAACAGAGGTTAAACCTTTTAAACGGCCACTTATACGCCATAAAAACCCACCCCCAACAAATAAGGTTAAAGGCGTAAGTGCTACTAACCAGTTTATAAAGGAGGCTTGTAAATTTGTCAGTTTAATTTGGTTTTGAGTGATTTTGGCTTCATTGGTTTCGCGCAGCCATACCGTTAGCTCTGCCAGTATTTCACTAATTGGCACAAACAATTCTGCTTGCTGACGAGCTTCAACCACCAGTTTGGTATGCGCTGTTTTTAGCGTATCTGTTAACCGTTGCCATTGTTGAGTATTTTTTTGGTTGCTAGAAAGCTGTTTAAGCTCATTTATATTATCCAGCGATGACTGCCATTTATCCACGATAAGCTCATCGAGTGAATCGCTTTTTAAAACCCAGTTTTGCCTTGTTGCCCTTTCTAAACTGTTGAGCTCTTGCTTAAGTGCATTAAATGACTTAGTCACTTGGTAGTTATTACTGACAATTTGCTGCGTGACCGCTAATTGTTTATTTAGTACATTTAAAAAAACAATAACTACAATAGACAAAGGCAATAGTGACAACAGCATGCTCATTATAAACTGGCCAATCAAATTAGGACGCCAATTTACCAATGCTTTATATTTTTCAGCCATGATTGCAGGCATACACTAATCCTTTACTACTTTTAAGCGCTCTATTATTAAGCGCTCAACTTATACACTCGCTGAACCAAGTACTTATTTGAGAATAAAATTGCCATAACGTCTCTAAATTGCGACAAGTTAAACACTTGATTTAAAAACAATAAAAAAACCTAACTGAGAAAATGTTGCATAAAACACACAACCGTCGGTAAATATTACTCATTAAAAACGCACAAAAAAATTAACCATATGATTTTTAAAGAAAATAAAAACTGGCACCATAATTGTAATGCGCTTATAAATATTAATTTTTAAAGGCCAAGGAATGACTAAATCTGCAGCATTAATAGCGTTATGTTTAACGAGTAGCCATTTATTTGCTCTTGATGTGAACACAGCATTTTACAGCTTAGATAAAGACAGCAACGGCACATTAAGCGAAGCAGAGGCCGGCGAAGATGCATTACTGCATGAGAATTTTACACAAATAGATACAAATGAAGACGGACAATTATCGTTTGATGAATTTAAACAGTTTATAAAATAAAGGAGTATATTTATGAAACAATTGATTGGTGCTTTTTCACTACTATTTTTAGCAATTAGCGCAACAGCATTGGCATCGTCGTTAAATGTACGTTTTATGCATTTAGATAAAAATATGGACGGCCAAATATCGCTCACAGAAGCAAAACAAGATAAACAGTTACTCAAGCAGTTTACTGATTTAGACAAAGACAATAACGAGATGATTTCTAAAAAAGAGTTCGATAACTTTAAACTTTAAGCTTAGATTCAAGTTTCGTTTTGTAGTATAGAGTTAAAAGCATTTGCCATAATCCCTGAGGGAGTGTGTAAACGGATTTAATGTTGGGAGTTAAATTATGGCAAGTGCTTTCTTTCATTACAGCCAGCAATTAAAATATACCTTGGAACGCCAACTATGAGAGTACTGCTTCCTTTTATTGGTGCTTTACTTTTTATCAGCCAAAGTGCATTCGCACTTGATGTAAAGCAACGCTTTGAGCATTTAGACACAAATAATGACGGGTATTTAACCCCTAGCGAGCTTGCTGCTCAGCCTCAGCTATTAAACTCATTTTCAAATTGGGATGAAAATCAAGATAACAGAATTTCTTTAACTGAGTTTAAAAACTACCTAACCACCAACTTGTACTGAGTATTTAGATGAAACCTATCCGCCATATTATTTTACTAACACTCTCTGTTTTTAGCTGTATGAGTTTTGCGACAAGCAGCTATATTGCCGAAAAGTTTGAAAAACTTGACCGCAATCAGGATGGCTTTTTGACTCGCTCTGAAGCCGCCAGTGATCCTGCTTTATGGTCACGCTTTAGCAGTTACGACCGTGATAAAGACGCACAATTGTCATTAAGCGAATACAGTTTGTACGCCAGTAAATAAATAGCCCCCTCAAGTGAAGCTTGGTTAACTTTCTCAAGCTTGAGAAAGTTAAACCTCTCCTTGTTAACCCACAGCCTATTTACCCTTAACTTGTTACTTGCTCTAGCTAAAAGCTGGGCTTATTCGACTATTAATAAATTATGCTATTGGTATTCTAAATTTGAGTTTGCTACTGTGATAGTACAAAAAATAACAACATGTCTCTTATGCAACTGAAAAAACTAATAAAACCGATATTGCTAGTAAGCCTTTGCGGCTTATCTAGCGTGGCAATAGCACAAACTAAAGTCATTTATAATGCCAATGGCTACTCACCTTTGTATAAAGGAAAAATGCGCCATGGCGAAGTAAACACATTTACAACCTTAGTCATAAAAGATGGCAAAGTAGTTAAAACCGGTCCAGACAACTTAAAAAATAGCTTTCCCGGCGCAACCCTAATTGACGCAGACGGTAAAACTTTACTCCCAGGGCTCATTGATGCGCATGGACATGTCATCGGACTGGGTAATAACTTGTCGCAACTTGATGTGCGCGGTGCTAAGTCGGTAGATGAAATAACCGCTAAGCTCAGCGAATTTGCTAAAGATAAAGAAGGTTGGATCATTGGTCGGGGCTGGAATCAAGAACTATGGTCAAACACCCGCTTTCCTACAGCCGCTGATTTAGACAAAGTCGTTAACGATCGCCCTGTTATTTTATCGCGAGTAGATAGCCACGCTATTTGGGTTAATTCAAAAGCATTAGAACTTGCCAATATTAACGCTGATACATTATCGCCTACGGGTGGAGAAATTATAAAAGATGAGTTTGGTAAACCCACCGGTATTTTTATTGATAAAGCAGAAACCTTGGTTACCCAGCATATGCCTGCAACGTCTGCACAATCGGTCAGTAATGCATTAGATGCCGCAGGTAAACACTTACTAAGCCTAGGCATTACCTCAACTCATGATGCAGGTATTGATAAAACCACTTGGCAAGTTTATAAACAACGCGCCGAGCTAGGTACGTTGCCGCTTAGAATTGTAGCGATGTTAAGTGCAGCAAGCCCAGATTTAAACATGATGCTTAAAGCGGGTCGCTATCAAGATGCACACGACTTTTTATCTATTCGCAGTGTGAAAATTTATGCCGATGGCGCATTAGGGTCTCGCGGTGCTGCGCTTATCGATGAATACGCTGATAGAGCCAACCACTTTGGCCTGATGCTTGAAACCCAAGAAAAATTAGAGCAATTATTTACACTCACCTTTAAAAACGGTTTTAGCGCAAATACCCACGCCATTGGCGATAGAGCCAATAAAATTGTGCTCGATGCCTATCAAAATGTATTTAAGCAAACCGGTGGCATACTGCTGCGTAACCGCATGGAACATGCGCAAATAGTTTCTCCCGCAGACATTCCACGCTTTAAAACCCTGAAAATAATCCCATCAATGCAACCGGTGCACGCCACATCAGACATGCATATGGCAGAGCAACGCTTAACTGATAAACAACTTCAAGGCGCTTATGCTTGGCAAACGTTCTTGGATCAGGGATCGACTATTGCAGCCGGTTCTGATTATCCCGTAGAGCTGGCGAACCCGTTTGATGGTTTATATTCAGCTATCACCCGCATGGATCATAATCAACTGCCTGAAAACGGTTGGCGTGCCAGTGAAGTATTAAGCAGAGAAGATGCATTACGTGCATTTACCCTTGGCGGCGCGTATGCAGCGCATCAAGAGTTTAAAGTAGGTAGTTTAGAGCAAGGTAAGTGGGCTGACTTTATTCTGGTTGATCAAGACTATTTTAAAGTGCCTATTGAGCAGCTTTACAAAACTCAGGTGCTGCAAACATGGATTGCAGGCAAGTTACGTTACCAAAAAGGTTCAGCAAAGTCTGAGTAAAAACAAAAAAGGGTTAACTTAAAAGTTAACCCTTTTTTGTATCAGCTTTAGACTGACGATATAACTTAATAATGTGATAAATATTGACCAGAGCTAATAAGCCATTAGTAAATGCCACCGGTACAGAACCGATTGCTGCACCGTAAAAAGTAAACGCAATACAGCCCAGTAAATTAAACCAACGTAGTTTGGTTACATCGGTCATGGTCAAGGATATAACTAATAAAGCGGATGCTAAATAACCTAAATATTCCCAACTCAATTGTTCTCTCCTAGGCTTTAGGTTAATATTACCAGCTAAACTTTAGTACATTATTAAAATATGCTGAACAGCAGTTTAAATAAAAAAGCTAACTTACCAATAAAACCTTAAAATATGCTGGTTTTACCCACAATTTTTTAATCATTACACGGTAGAATGAAGGCCATTTAACGCCATTAAATAAATAACAACGTGGGCAAGTTAGCGTAAATTCTTAATCTTAATGCTATCGTCATTAAGGTGTAATAAATAGGACAATTGTCCGAAGAGCATGATTGATGTTTCAATACCATTTTTCCAGTTACCTTGTTGAACAGCTGCTGACATTTGCCGGCAGTAGTTATCAGCAATCAAAAAAAGAAATATTAATACAGCAAGACCAACCACTCACTAAGTTGGTATTGGTGCGAAGTGGTACTGTATCGTTTAGTTACGATGTGGGGAATGGCCGACGCCTGCTACTTGGTCAGCTCGACTGCAACAACACCTTGATTGGCGAAATTGAAGCACTGAATAATAACCCGTGTATTTATACGGTAACCTGCTTCAGTGATGTGACGTACAATCTTATAGAGCTAAAGCATTGGCGTTCATTATTGCTCGATAAACCAGAGTTGAGCTTATACACAGCGCAAACAATTGCTGCTAAGTTCCAAGAAAATCAAAAGATTAACTTAGATAAACTGTTACTTCCCTTAAGCTACAACATTGCTAAAGACTGCTTATTACGTGCAGAAAATAACAACCCCACTTTATTGCGCGCCTACCCTACAGTAAACGCCGAAGCAGAACGCTTTGCAACCACTGAGCGTGCATACCGACGAGTAGTGAGTGAGTTGGTTGAAAAAAACCTAGTGCAACGAAGCACCCAAGGGCTGCAAGCTGTCGATATTCCTAAACTCAGTGAATATGTAGACAGCTTTGCACAGCTTTAAAGACAATAAAAAAGGCCATTAAGGCCTTTTTTATTGAACAAAATCACGTTTATTTTTCAAGTAAAATATCGTGGATTTTAGCTAAATCAGATTTACCTTCAATAATTTCATCCGGCGTTAACCCTGATAATTCATGCGGGAATACTAACCATTCTTCAGATTCATGAATGTAGTAATCAGGCACTGTATCAACTTTTGAATTTTTTGGCTTGTAGTATGGGCAAGCAATACGAATATCACGTGGTAAGTTTAAACGCATTAGCTCAGAAAGCTTCTCTTTTAACGCTACAATGCTACGACCTGAGTCAAACACATCATCCACAATTAACAATGAATCACCCGCATTCGCGTTTTCAACAATGTAGTGTAAACCATGTACTTTGATTTCTTTTGATTGCTTGCCAATACCGTAATAAGACGACGTACGCACCGCAATATGATCGGTTTCTATACCTTTGTAATCATAATATTCTTGAACTGCAATCCCAATTGGAGCACCACCGCGCCATATACCAATAATAAAATCTGGACGAAAGCCATCTTTATACACTTGTGCCGCTACGCGGAATGAATCTTCAAGTAATTGTTGAGCCGTGATATAGCACTTTTCTGACATAGTAAGGATCCCAGTGGTATGTATAATATTTGAGCGAGGTTTAAATGAAATAGATGCCCAAACACGTATTGGCGAAGGATTTTACCGTAAATAAAACAAAATTGCTTGTATGGCGGATAAAAAAATAGGCACCTTAAGGTACCTATTTTTTAACTAATTGCTTAATCTGAATTGATTAGGCCTTTTCAAGCAAGGTGCGCGCGACTGTACGCATACCTTGGGTAGTTGCACCTGAAGCCCACTGACTAGTGCCACCACCCATATTAAATGCAGCCGCTAAATCAATGTGTACCCAACCTTTGCCATCGTTTGGCACAAAGCGAGATAAGAAACCTGCTGCATTTGAAGCACCACCATAACCACCGCCTTTTTGTGCACGGCTGTTTGCTGTATCTGCATACGGTGATGGACAGTTTTGTTGATGCCACTTTTCAAGCGGTAATGGCCAAGCGGCTTCCATTTCTTGTGATGCAAAGTCTTCTACTTCACGCACTAACTCTTTATCAAGGGCAAATAACGCGTTGTATTCTTGACCAACGGCAACAAGGGCTGCGCCAGTTAATGTTGCTGCGTCAATAATAAGTGGTGCGCCAGTCTCACCTGCCGCCATTAGGCCATCAGCTAATACTAAACGGCCTTCAGCATCTGTGTTTACAATTTCAACGCTTGTGCCATTTTTGTAGGTAAGAATGTCACCTAGTTTGTATGCATGGCCGGAAATTAAGTTCTCTGCACAACATAAAAACAGCTTAATACGCTTTTCTACGCCACGATTAATAGCCAGCGCTAAACCTGCAGTTACCGTTGCCGCTCCACCCATGTCGCACTTCATGCCTAACATGCCTTCGCTAGATTTAATTGAGTAACCACCTGAGTCAAATGTAATACCTTTACCTACAAGTGCTGCGCTTACTGGTGCGTTATCATCGCCAGTTGGGTTGTAATCAAGCTCAAGTAATACAGGTGGGCGTTCACTACCACGACCTACAGCATGAATACCAATCCATTGCTGCTCTAATAGCGCATCGCCTTTTATTATTTGGTAGCTAACATGCTCTGGTGCCAGTGATTGAATAAATTCAGCCGCTTTTTCTGCTAGGCTCTCTGGGTAAATGTCATCGGCGGTGCCGTTAACCATTTCACGTGCCCACGTTGCTGAAGCTTTTAAATCAGCAAGTTCTTTTAAATCAGATTGTGCATTATCAACAAACTCAACACCGTGCAGTACTTTTGGTGATACAAAGCCTTGGTAAAATGCCCATTGGCTCTCTGTACACCAAACATCGCCTTCAAGCACAACACTTTTAATACCTTGGCTTGCAATAGTACGACCTGCTTTTTGCACGTTTTTTAATGTTTCTTGCTCAGATAAATGAACCGTTGCGCCGTGTTCGTTAAAAGATAGTGACGCACTTTCGCCCCAGTGTCCTGGTGCCGACTGCTCGCTTAATTGAACAACAAATTTTTCACTCATGTTAGAATATCCTTGCACTTAAATGTATGGTTGAGTTTACTATAGCGCGCCTAAGTTCCCAACAGCTTGCGGTAAATAACCTCAAATAGTCCGCAAAGTCTTATTTTACCTAACCTGAATTCTGGTTATATAAGGAAGTCATTAATGAAGTACACCCCGCCATTACAATCTGCTACGTTATTAAAACGTTACAAACGCTTTTTAGCTGATTTAGAGCTCAGTGATGGCAGCACTTTTACCGCTCACTGTGCTAATACGGGGAAAATGACGGGCTGCGCCGATGCCGGTTTTAATGCCTTTTATTCCACCAGCAGTAATACCAAACGAAAGTACCCACAGTCATTAGAGCTGACGCAAAATAACTTATCACAGCTTATTTGTGTAAATACAGCCGCTGCTAATAAAGTAGTTGAAGAAGCGATTAATGCTGAAGTAATTAAAGAGCTGACAGGCTATCAGCAAGTCCAAAGTGAAGTGAAATATGGCAGTGAAAACAGTCGCATCGACTTTTTACTTACCCACAGCAGTAAAGCCAATTGTTATGTTGAAGTTAAATCAGTCACGCTGCTGAGTGAAGAGCATCCACAAAGCGGCCAAGGTTACTTCCCAGATGCGCAAACAGTTCGTGGGCAAAAGCATATTCGTGAATTAATCGAAATGGTAAAACAAGGGCATCGTGCGATATTACTATTTGCGGTGCTGCATCAAGGGATCACACAAGTGAGTGCGGCGGCGCATATAGATTCAACCTATGCACAATTACTAAGCGAAGCGATTGAGCAAGGCGTAGAAGTATTAGCTTATAAAGCCCATATTTCTGCCAGTGAGGTAACTTTAGTTGAGAAAGTGGAGTTTGTTGAGTAAAAAGAGCGCATTTAAGCGTTGGTATTTCGCCACGCCCAAAAAATACTTAACCAAAAAGTAAAAATAAGTTGTTTTTATTGTTATTGCCCATATAACTACGCCAGTTTATAAACCAATACTGTGATAAGAAAGTATAAGTAGTGCTTTTACTACTTTTATATCACCAAACAGGGTTAAGCTAATTCGATTATTTAAAAATAAATTTGCCTAGGGTATGAGTTTCTGTTATTTATACCGCCGGCTAATGCTGAGGCATTAAATTAAGGATTTAGGAGAGAGTTATGCCAGACCAAAAAAGACATGGTTTATTGGCTCAAGCCGGTTTAGAACCATACCAAGAAAAACCGGGTGAAGAGTACATGAATGATGCACAACGTGCTCATTTTAAAACAATTTTAGAAACTTGGCGTAATGATTTACGTAACGAAGTTGATCGTACAAAATCACACATGCAAGACGAAGCAGCTAACTTTCCTGATCCCGTTGACCGCGCAGCACAAGAAGAAGAGTTCTCATTAGAGCTTCGTACTCGTGACCGCGAACGTAAGTTGATTAAGAAAATTGAAAAAACAATTATATTAATTAAAGAAGACGAATTTGGCTTTTGTGAGTCTTGTGGCATTGAAATTGGCATTCGCCGCTTAGAAGCGCGCCCTACTGCTGATTTATGTGTAGACTGTAAAACACTTGCTGAAATCAAAGAAAAGCAATCTGGACGCGGCTAATTAAGTATAGCCATGTCTTCTACAGCCGTTACTGCGCAAGTACCTAACTATCGCGGCCGATTTGCACCGTCCCCTTCCGGACCGTTACATTTTGGCTCACTTGTGGCGGCTGTAGGTAGCTACCTAGATGCAAAAGCAAACCAAGGAAAGTGGTTAGTTCGCATCGAAGACATAGACACCACTCGCGTTGTAAAAGGCGCCGCCACCGATATCCTAAATACCTTAGACGCCTACAACCTCAATTGGGATGAAAACGTTGTGTACCAAACACAGCGTCTTACTATCTACCAAGATGCCGTGCACTCTTTATCACAGCAACAGCTTGTGTATGCCTGCCAATGCTCCCGTAAGCAAATAAAAGCCCTCGGCGGCATTTATCAAGGGCAGTGTAAACACAGTCAACTAAATGAACAGGGGCATGCCCTGCGCTTAAGCCAATGCCATGCAACTGTTGATTATAACGACCTTATTCAAGGGCATATTGACGTTGATCCTGCCCTCGCTCATGAAGATTACATTATAAAACGCAGCGACGGTTTATTTGCCTATCAACTGGTGGTGGTTATTGATGACATTGAGCAAGGGATTAATCGTATTGTACGAGGCGCTGATTTAATTGAGCCGACTGCGCGTCAAATCAGTTTATTTAAACAACTTAATTGCCCTATTCCAGAATTTGCTCATTTACCTTTAGCGGTAGCAAAACCAGGATTTAAACTCTCTAAGCAAAATTATGCCCCTGCAATTTGCAAACAAAATCCAAAACCTACTTTAATAGCTGTATTTAAATTTTTAGGCCTGCCAATACATGAGCAATTAATGGATTTAACCTGCGAACAATTACTCGCTTGGGGCGTGGCACATTTTAATCTAAGCCTTGTTCCTGCTAAGCGCGAAATACAGATTTAACCTCCCATTACGTATTACGTGTAATTAATTCAAATAAAATCGTTAAAAATGGCTTAATTTCAGTGCTGCAACTTAATTTTTTTACCTTGCTGGTATATGATAGCCGCCTAAATATATGCTAATTACATTAAACGGTAAAAATAACGCTTTAAGCGAATACTTGCTGTGATTTTGATTGCAATGGCGAGCAAATCAACCGCTTCTCTAGGAGACAGACTATTATTTCCAAGCTTTTTCAATTTTGTCGACAAATTATCGGCCCAAGTGCCAATAACGAAAATGTCGCAATCAGCAGTGAGCCGTTAGTGATCCCTAGAGGTGAGCATGGTATTTCTCGCAAACAATTTAGCCCAAATGCAATCAAAGTACTCTACCGCCTAAAAGATGGTGGCTATGATGCTTACTTAGTTGGTGGTTGCATTCGCGATGTATTGTTAGGTCAACAACCTAAAGATTTTGATGTTGTAACCAATGCCACCCCTGAGCAAGTAAAAAAACTGTTTCGTAACTGTCGCTTAATTGGTCGCCGCTTTCGTTTAGCGCACATTGTTTTTGGCCGTGAGATTATTGAAGTGGCAACAATGCGCGGCCATCACGAAGCACAAGAAGATAAAAATCAAATTAGTCAGTCAAGTGAACACGGGCAACTTCTTCGGGATAACGTATTTGGTAGCATTGAAGAAGATGCAGAACGCCGTGATTTTTCAATCAACGCTTTGTACTACTCAATTAATGATTTTTGTGTTTACGATTACGCCAATGGCTTAGCCGCTATCAAAGCAAAACAAATTGAGTTGATTGGTGATCCTGAAACACGCTACCGTGAAGATCCGGTACGTATGCTTCGCGCAGTGCGCTTTGCTACCAAGTTAGATATGCAAATAGCGCCAGCAAGCGAAAAGCCGATTACCGAATTAGCAAGCTTGCTTGATAATATTCCGCCAGCGCGGTTATTTGAAGAAATACTCAAGCTATTTTTAAATGGCAAAGCACAGCAAAACTTTATCATGCTGCGTCAGTATGGTTTATTTAAGTCGTTATTTCCTGAGCTAGACCGCATTTTAGATAAAAACCCAGGCGGACTTGAAGAAACCTTCATAAAGCAAATGTTTGCCAACACTGATATCCGTATTAATGCAGATAAAAAAGTCACTCCTGCATTCGTATTTGCAGCTTTACTGTGGTTCCCGCTAATTGAACGTACTGAAAAAATTAGACGCCAAGAGCAACTATCTGAATACGATGCATTTGCTCAGGCAATTAATAAAGTACTGAGTGAGAATGCCCAACACATTGCCGTGCCAAAACGCTTTACGTTAGGTGCTCGTGATATTTGGCATATTCAACAGCGCTTAGATAAACGTGCTGGCCAACGTGCCTACCGCTTAACACAGCAGCCACGCTTTAAAGCCGCTTATGATTTTTTACTATTGCGTGTTGATGCTGGTGAAACTGAGCATACAGAGCTGGCACAGTGGTGGACACAGTACTTAGACCAAGATATTAATGGCCAAAAAGAAATGGTGCGAGAACTTGGTCATCAAGGTGGCCCAAAGCCACGTAAGCGACCTCGTCGTCGTACTACTAAAAAGCCAGCTGAGTAAATAATGCAACGTGTCTATTTGGGGTTAGGTGCAAACCTCAACAACCCTAAAAAACAACTTGATAACGCTGTTATTGCACTTAAAAGCTTGCCAAACAGCGAATTTATAGCCTGCTCGCATTATTATGCGAGCAAGCCTATGGGACCACAAGATCAACCTGATTATGTGAATGCAGTCGCCTGTATCAACACTTCACTTGAGCCAGAGCAACTACTTGATTTAACCCAAGCCATAGAGCTGGAACATGGTCGAGTTAGAAAGGCTGAGCGCTGGGGCGCACGCACACTGGATATTGATATTTTATTATTTGGTGAACACATTTTAAATACCGAACGTTTAACCGTACCTCATTACGGGTTAACTGAGCGAGAATTTGTTGTTTACCCATTGCAAGAAATTGCACCGGAACTGATTTTACCTAGCGGCGCATCTATCCAACAGATAGCAAATACTTTACCGCTTAACGACTTACAACAATTACCACGGTAATTAATTAAGGCCATTGTCTGCGAGAATATTATGTCTAAAATAACCGTTTCAACTTTGAATAAAATGAAGGCTGAAAGTAATAAAATCACTGCGTTAACAGCTTACGATGCTAGTTTTGCTAAGTTATTTCATGATAACGGCGTTGATGTTGTTTTAGTTGGTGATTCTTTGGGTATGGTATTACAAGGTGGCGATGATACCTTAGCGGTTACAAACCAAGAAATTGCCTACCATACTCGCTGTGTGCGCGCAGGAAGCCGTGATTTATTTGTTATTGCTGATTTACCATTTATGACCTACGCAAACCCAAATGATGCGTGTAAAAATGCTGCAGAGCTGATGCGCGCGGGTGCTAATATGGTCAAACTTGAAGGCGGTGAATGGCTGCATGACAGCATTAAATCACTCACCCAACAAGGTATCCCGGTATGTGGCCATTTGGGGCTTACACCGCAATCAGTGCATGTATTCGGTGGTTTTAAAATCCAAGGCCGTGAAGAAGCTCAAGCACAAAAAATTATTGCCGATGCAAAAGCATTAGAAGCGGCAGGCGCACAACTACTGGTGCTTGAATGTATTCCAAGTGCCTTAGCAAAACGCGTTACTGAGTCATTGAGTATTCCTACAATCGGGATTGGTGCCGGTAATGTAACCGATGGCCAAATTTTGGTTATGCACGATTTAGTGGGTATTTCTGCAGGTTACATTCCTAAATTTTCAAAAAACTTTTTACTCGAAACAGGCAATATGCCTGCTGCGGTTAAAAAGTATTGTAACGATGTCAAAAGCGGCGTATTCCCAAGCGCTGAACACGAGTTTAAATAATGCAGTCAATCACTGAAATTAAATCATTACGCAGTCAAATTAGAGCCTGGCGCCAAGCCGGTTTAAGCGTCGCATTTGTACCTACTATGGGCAATTTGCATCGTGGTCATTTTTCACTGGTAGAAAAAGCAAAAACACTGGCCGATAAAGTCGTCGTCAGTATTTTTGTTAACCCAATGCAATTTGGCGCTAACGAAGATTTAGACAGTTACCCGCGCACCTTGGATGCTGATAAACAAGGTTTAGCCGATCTTGAAACAGATATTTTGTTTATTCCCAGTGTAGAAACTATTTACCCTAATGGGTTAGGTGCACAAAGCTTTGTTGATGTACCTGGTATTTCAATGGGATATTGTGGCGGTTCACGCCCAGGTCACTTTAAAGGCGTAGCGACTGTTGTTACTAAGCTATTTAATTTAGTACAGCCTGATTACGCTTGTTTTGGTGAAAAAGATTTTCAGCAGCTACAAGTGGTTAAAACCATGGCCACTGATTTATCAATACCAGTAGAAATTATTGGCGTACCTACCATGCGTGAAGTTAGCGGCCTCGCTATGAGCTCGCGTAATGGGTATTTATCAGCTGATGAAAAACACACCGCTCCCGCTTTATTTAACACCTTAAAACACTGTGCTCAGCAACTTAAAAGCGGTAATAAAGACTTTGCCACACTTGAAAATGAAGCGAAGAGTGCATTAGAAAACGCAGGTCTAAAACCAGATTATTTTTCGATAGCTCAACGAGATACATTAAAAGCTGCTACACTCGAAGATACACGATTTGTAATTTTAGCTGCCGCCTTTTTAGGTAGTGTTAGATTAATCGACAACCTACAAGTTGAAGTTTAATCTTGGTAGCTACACTTTAAGGACAAGCATGAAAACTTTTATAAAAACTAGCTGTGTGGCTTTTTCGTTTGCAGTTCTCGCTGGCTGTCAGAGCCAGGCGGGTAATCCGGCACTTAATCAATGTGCTCAACAAAGTTATCAATGTGAAACCAGCTGCGAGCAGCAAACAACGACCGATAGTCTTAAATCGCAAGTTTGCTCATCAAAGTGTATTGAGGCGTACAATCAATGCAAAGTACAAGCTGAAAACTTAGGTAAAGCTGACTAATAGCAATCGTCGGCATAAATTGTAAAACAAAAAAACCGCTCAATGAGCGGTTTTTTATTAATTGCTTCAGTTGCTTATTTCAAGCCTAGCTTTTTCAGTTCTAATTCAACTAACTTTGCAGAAAGAGGTACATACCCATCTTTTTCTACAATTTTTTGACCTTCTTGAGAAAGTACCATCTTTAAGAACTCAGCTTCAACTGGGCCAAGTGGCTTATTTGGGTGTTTATTTACATAAACATATAAGAAACGTGACAGTGGGTATTTACCTTGCGCTACGTTTTCAAGCGTGGCATCAACAAAGTTAGTGCCTTTTTTCGATAACGGAACAGTACGTACACCCGATGTTTTATAACCAATACCAGAGTAACCAATCGCATTTAATGACGCTGAAATTGATTGTACAACAGAAGCTGAACCCGGTTGCTCGTTCACGTTATTACGAAAATCGCCTTTACATAACGCTTTCTTTTTAAAGTAACCGTAAGTACCTGATACTGAGTTACGTCCGTATAATTGCACGTCTTTTGCAGCCCAATCACCTTCTAGACCAACATCACTCCAGCGATTTACTTGCTCTGGTGCACCACATTTACGAGTTGATGAGAAAATAGCATCGATTTGATCAATGCGTAGTCCTTCGATTGGGTTATCTTTGTGTACAAATACGGCCAACGCATCAATTGCTACACGCACTTGTGTTGGTTTGTAGCCATGACGCTTTTCAAATGCTTCAATCTCTTTTGACTTCATTGCACGGCTCATTGGACCTAAGTTAGCCGTACCTTCAGTTAGTGCTGGTGGCGCAGTAGACGAACCTGCCGCTTGAATTTGAATATTTACATTTGGGTAAATACGTTTATATTCTTCAGCCCAAAAGGTCATCATGTTGGCTAATGTGTCAGACCCTACCGATGAAAAGTTACCTGATACACCGCTAATTTTTTGATACTCAGGAATACCGTCTTCTAATGCAACCGCTTGTGCAGATACAAATGTTGTAACAGCCACACCCATTGCGGCAACTAAGTTTTTAAATTTCATTTTGGGGTTCTCCAGTTTGTTCGTCCCATTTCCTAACTGCGGTTCACTCTAAAGTGAGTACATGACAATGGTGTGACTCTTAAATGACACTTTTATGACCACTCTAATTACGCCACTGATGGCGCAATTGCGATAAGTCTATCGCTTGAGAATGCGAAAGAAAAACAGGAACCTTTACCCAGTTCACTGTGGATTTTTAATTGACTACCATGGCGAGTAAGTACATGTTTAGTAATTGCCAAACCAAGTCCAGAGCCACCTGTAGTACGACTTCTGGCTTTATCTACTCGATAAAAACGCTCAGTTAAGCGGTTAATATGTTCAGGTGCAATACCATCACCATTATCGGTAACACTAAAACATGCTTGTTGGTTGTTGCGCTGCCAAAGCACCTCTATTTTACCGCCTGGTTTAGTATAATGAATGGCATTAAATACTAAATTTGAAAATGCACTTCTAAGTTCATCCTCAGCACCGGTAATATCAAGTGATGTATCAATATTAAAAGTAAGTTGATGGCCTTTGTCTTGATTAATAGATTTCGCTTCTGTTTCAATTAACTTTAATAATCGTGGCACATTCACCGCTTTGTCATTACTGTGTTGCTTTGCTCCTTCGATGCGCGATAACGACAACAACTGATTGACTAAGCTATCCATACGCTTGCATTGCTCTAGCATAGTAGTTTGTGCTTTATTCCACATTGCAGGCGGGGGCAGTGAATCACTATCGAGCATTTCAAGGTAGCCGGTAACAACCGTTAAAGGTGTTCTGAGCTCATGAGAGACGTTTGCTACAAAGTCTTTACGCATTTGCTCAAGTTGCTTTAAGCGAGTGACATCGCGTACCACTACCAACAACTGTGTATTGGCATAGGGCATCACCCTAAATTCAAGAACTTGCTCAACACTGTGGCCACTTTCAAGCTCCAATGCATCGCTAAACTCTTTACGGCGCATATATTTAGCAAATTTAGGATCGCGAATTAAGTTATCTAAGCGCTGACCATGATCAACCGGCCACTGTAACCCTAGCACTTTGAGTGCAAGCTGATTACACCACACAATTGATAAATCGTTTTGTAGTACAACAACGGCATCAGGTACGGCCTCAGCGCCGTCGCGAAAACGCCGTATCAGTTCTGCCAACTCATTACGCTTTTTACGATTGCGGTGTTGCAGCTGATAAATACCTTCAAATACTTGCTCCCACGACCCTTCCCCTTCAGGCGGGTTAAAGCTGCGTTGATTATGCAGCCAGTCACTTAAGCGATAAAGCTGATGGTAATGCCACATAAGTAGCGAAAAAGCGCCCAAAAACAACATCAAAAATGGGGCACCAATAAGCACCCCAATTAAAAGCAAAGGTATAAAATAGACAAACAGCCGTTTGGTTAACGCCTGCTTGTTAATAACTCGATACATACACGCTCTTTACCTTATAAACGCTAGCAGAAGTTTGACTGTGCTAGGTTAATAGATTGTGACTTACGAAGTAAACTTATAATTTACTCGAAAAGCGATAACCAGCACCGCGAACTGTTTGTACTAAGCGGTCGTGTCCAAGGGTTGCAATTGCTTTACGCAGGCGACGAATATGAACATCTACAGTTCTATCTTCAACATAGACGTTAGTACCCCATACATGATCAAGTAATTGCTCTCGGCTATATACACGCTCTGGATGGGTCATAAAAAAGTGTAACAGTCGAAATTCCGTTGGTCCCATATCAAGCTCACTGCCACCTGATGTCACACGATGCGAAATAGGATCTAAACGCAAACCATGTACTTCAATGGCCTCTTCAAGTGAGGTAGGAGCAACACGACGAATAACTGCTTTAATACGCGCCATTAACTCTTTAGGTGAAAACGGCTTAGTAACGTAATCATCAGCACCGACCTCTAAACCGCGTATTTTATCTTCTTCTTCGCCGCGGGCTGTCAGCATAATGATAGGAATTTGGCGTGTGTGTTCATTTTGTTTGAATTTTTTAGCGATTTGAATTCCACTACCGCCAGGTAGCATCCAATCAAGTAACACCATATCTGGATAAGGTTCAACCATTGCAGATATTGCAGAATCATAATCTTCTGCCTCAATGGCTTGAAACCCATTTTGTTCTAAAACAAAAACCAACATTTCCCTGATAGGTGCTTCGTCATCAACGACTAATACTTTACGTGACATTCCAATTTATCTCTTAGGCTATTGAGTAGGTTTCATTATTATGACTAAGTATGACATTTTTATTAAAGTGTAACGTGGAAATCAAAATGAGCGTAAAAAAAACACAAAATAGTGACAAAAAATTAAATATGTCATCTTTGTATCATCATAAGCTGTAAATAATAAAGCGGTTTGAGGTGTTAATCGCTTAATAATTGCGCGTAGTTTTAATATTATTTATGAGATCATCAAATTACTAAGCGACGAGTTTTAACAGCTATATTTTTAGTCTGATCATAAAAGCTGACTGTGCCACGACACTATTTAGATCAGCTTTATTAAGATCTTAAATATCAGGATCAGAGTTTTATCAAGCAGATCCCTTTACGGATCACTATTTTACCCACTACTAAAGCTAAACCAATGATTTTTTGTATAATTTTCATTCTATCATTGCGCTTTACGATGCCTAAATGAGTAAAACATGCCCATTTTAGCGCTTTAGTTAGTAAAGTAATGATCCCAGATATGACCAGTTAGTAATCGAGTGATCCCAAATTAATAACTAGGTAAAATACTGATCCCCCACAGATCAAAAAAGCCAGTGCATAGGCAACTGGCTTTTATAATGAGTGCGAGAGTATCGCTATTATTGGCTCACTATTTTATTTTTGGGTTTAGCTCACCGCTTAAGTATTTAAGGTGCATTTCATCCAATGAAATTGGCTTAATTTTACTTGCTTGACCTGCAGTACCAAACGCTTCGTAACGGGCAATACAAATGTCAGTCATTGCTTGCGTTGCAGCGGCTAAGAACTTACGTGGGTCGAAGTTAGACGGGTTCATTGCTAAATGACGACGGATTGCACCGGTAGACGCTAAACGTAAGTCAGTATCAATGTTTACTTTACGCACACCGTATTTAATACCTTCAACAATTTGCTCAACTGGCACGCCGTAAGTTTCTGGGATCTCACCACCGTATTGGTTGATCACCTCTAACCACTCTTGTGGTACTGAAGACGAACCATGCATTACTAAATGCGTGTTTGGTATACGCGCATGAATTTCTTTAATACGATCAATTGCTAAAATGTCGTCGGTTGGTGGACGAGTAAATTTGTAGGCACCGTGTGATGTACCACAAGCAATAGCCAGCGCATCAACATGGGTTTTATTTACAAAGTCTGCCGCTTCTTCTGGATTTGTTAGCATTTGCTCAGTGGTAAGTTTACCCTCAGCACCAACACCATCTTCTTCACCCGCTTCACCAGTTTCAAGTGAACCTAATACACCTAGCTCACCCTCTACAGATACGCCACACGCATGCGCCATTTCAACTGTTTTACGTGTTACATCAACGTTGTAATCATAGCTTGAAGGTGTTTTACCATCGCTCATTAATGAGCCATCCATCATTACTGATGAAAATCCTAGCTGAATTGAACGCTGACATACACCCGGTGATGTACCGTGATCCTGATGCATAACCACTGGAATATGTGGCCATTCTTCAACTGCCGCTAAAATCATATGACGAATAAAAGGTGCACCGGCATACGCACGTGCGCCCGCAGAACCTTGCACAATAACAGGGCTGTTTGTTTTATCAGCCGCTTCCATAATTGCACGCATTTGCTCTTGGTTATTTACATTAAACGCGGGTACACCGTAACCATGCTCTGCGGCATGATCAAGAAGTTGTCGCATACTGATTAAAGCCATTGGGTATTCTCCAATTTATCGGTAGTTATTTTACTACCTAGTTTGAACGGATTTGTTAGTTTGGCGCAATCACTGCGCCATGAATTAAAAGGCAAATGGCCTAAAATTCATATTATTAACGACTAAATAAAAGTGAGAGGTATTTACTCGTTAATTGTAGCAGATGTGGGATAAGCACATCTGCTTTACGGCTAGCTAATACCCAAAGGTATTATTTAGCGCGTGATTCTAGCATTGCAACTGCAGGTAATTTTTTGCCTTCTAAAAACTCTAAGAACGCACCACCACCTGTAGAAATATACGATACTTTATCACTAATGCCGTACTTATCAATTGCCGCTAGGGTGTCACCACCGCCTGCAATAGAAAATGCGTTCGAATCAGCAATCGCTTTTGCAATGGCACGTGTACCATTACCAAATTGATCAAACTCAAACACACCCACTGGGCCATTCCATACAACCGTGCCCGCATTAGCAATAATTTTTGCAAGTTGATTTGCGGTATCGGGGCCAATATCAAAAATCATATCGTCGCTGGTGACTTCACTTACATCTTTAAGTGTTGCTACAGCTGACTCTGAAAACTCATTACCTACAACAACGTCTGTGGGTACCGGTATTTCGCCATCGTTAGCTTTCGCCGCAGCGCATAAACGATTTGCTTCATCCATTAAATCAGCTTCATAAAGTGACTTACCTACAGGATGGCCAGCAGCAGCAATAAAGGTATTGGCAATACCACCACCGGTAACCAGCTGATCAACAATTTTAGACAATGAATCAAGTACCGTTAATTTAGTGGATACTTTAGAGCCACCCACAATTGCCACTAACGGACGAGCGGGGTTATCAAGTGCTTTACCTAATGCTTCTAGTTCAGCCGATAATAATGGACCGGCACACGCGACATCAGCAAACAAACCCACACCATGGGTTGACGCTTGAGCGCGATGCGCAGTACCAAAGGCATCCATTACGTAAACGTCACATAATGCAGCTAATTGCTTTGATAAGGCTTCGTCGTCTTTTTTCTCGCCTTTATTAAAACGCACGTTTTCAAAAACAACCACTTCGTTATCTGCAACATCAACGCCGTTTAAGTAATCTTTTTCTAGGCGAACAGTTTGCTCAAGTGCATCATTTAAGTAATCAACAACGGGTGCTAATGAAAACTCGTCTTCGTATTGCCCTTCCGTAGGACGGCCTAGGTGTGACATAACCATCACTTTCGCGCCTTTTTCTAACGCAAGTTTGATAGTAGGTAGTGCTGCACGAATACGTGCGTCTGACGTCACTTTACCTGCTTTAACGGGTACATTTAAATCTTCACGAATTAATACACGCTTGCCGTTTAAATCTAAATCTGCCATTTTTATGACCGACATGAACATCTCCTTAGTTAACGATACTAAACCAATAAATACGTTTTAAATATTACTTAAATGCCATCATAGCACGAGCGGTATCAAGCATGCGATTCGCAAACCCCCACTCGTTATCACACCAAACTAGTAATTTTATCAGCCGTTTATGACTAACACGTGTCTGTGTGCCATCAATAATACAAGAATGGGGATCATGGTTAAAATCAACCGATACCAGCGGCTCTTCGGTGTAACTTAAAATACCTTCAAGCCTGTCTTTAGCTTGTGCTTTAAGCGCACTATTAACCGCGTTTAAATCAACATCGGTATTTACCGTGACACTTAAATCCATGGCAGTCACATTAATGGTCGGTACACGAACGGCAATGGCCTCAAAACGACCTTTAAATTTAGGTAAAATACGGTCGATACCACGGGCTAATTTTGTGTCTACCGGAATAATAGATTGGCTAGCGGCACGAGTTCGGCGTAAATCATGGTGATACGCATCAATCACTTGCTGATCGTTCATTGACGCATGAATCGTTGTAATGGCGCCAGATTCAATACCAAAGGCATCATCGAGTACTTTAATAACAGGAACAACGCAGTTGGTGGTACACGAACCATTAGAGACAATAGTATGCTCGTTTTTCAGCTCATCGTCGTTTATGCCATACACAATGGTCGCATCTACATCATTATCAGCAGGATGGGAAAACAACACTTTTTTAGCGCCTGCGGCAATATGTAACTGCGCGTGCTCACGTGAGTGGTACACGCCTGTACATTCAAGTACCACGTCAACATCTAGCGTTTGCCATGGTAATTCAACTGGGTTTTCTTCACAAAATAATGCAATGGTATCATCAGCAACGCTGATAGTGTCTTCACCTAGTTTAACTGGGAAGGTAAAGCGACCATGAGAGGTGTCGTATTTTAATAAATGGGCAATAGCTTCAGGGTCGGCTAATTCGTTAATCGCAACAATTTTAATCTCGTCGCTTAAGCCTGATTCGTATAGTGCGCGGACAATATTTCGACCAATACGACCAAAACCATTAATTGCAAGTTTGATTGCCATGAAATATAAAATCCACTCTAGTTACGTACAGAGAAAGGCAGCGTCGCCTTTTAGATGGCGGTATTGTAATCGACCTTGCCTGTGATTATAAGAGCCAAGCATTAGAAACTTTAAATTAACGTCAGAATCAACACGCAATGCGCTTTTACTTTTAGCTCGGCTAATAGGTATTTGCGGTATTTGCTATTTTAGTTTTAAATCAAACACCACGTTTATAGATGCTTTAACGCTTATTGTTGCACCTAAATTTTGCTGCTGCGTAAATGGGCTCTCGTTATTTCTAGCAGCCATGCTATTTCTGTGGCTAGATAAAATAATGTGCTTAACACCGCTCGCGTCGTAATCTGAGCTACTGGAATTTGCACTAATACTATAAACGTTGCCAAGTTCAGCACCAAAAGACTGAGCGAGCTTATTTCCCTTCGCTTTTGCGTTATCGATTGCTAATTGTGTCGCCTCTGCCTCTAACTGCGTGGCCTTGGAGGATAAACCATTAATTTTTTTGATATTGTCTATTTGTAAGCGTTGAGTAAAATCAATAAACTCATCGACTTTTTTAATATCTTTTAATGTTACTTTAACTGTTTTCAGTGCTAAATACTTATCCCCTGAAGCAATCCCAGATTCTGTATCAACCCTAGTGTATACCTTACTTTTTAAACCCGATATATGAACATCACCTTGCCCAAAAGCGTATTTGTCTAGTTCTTCGAGTAACAAACTAATCCGGCCATCAAGGTCACGTTTAGCCTCAAGTAATGTATCTTCAATGCTTTTTACTTCAAATATAATTTGAGCCATATCTGGCTCAACTAATACCTCAGCTGTGCCATGCACAGAAATATGACGATTAGCTGGCACGCCTGAATTAGCAAAAGCAATAAGAGGGAATAAGGTAATAAAAATAGCGATGATAAGTTTCATATTCGTTCCTTGAATTTTTAATTAAACATGCGTTCCCATAATTATACAAACAAGAAGAAAAGTAAACTGAATAAAACTAAGCCATTGTGCCTACTTTAAAGTTGGGTTTCGCTTCGCTCTTCAGAACCTACGTTAGATCGCCTACTTTAAGTTCTTTACCGGCGCCTATTTGGTGGCATTGGGCTAATAACAATTCGGCAGTGGCTTGTGCATCGGTAAGCGCGTGATGACAATGATAGCTTGGTAAATCGTAGCGATTACGGCATTCATTTAAGGTTAAATCATCTAATTTTATATCGCTTGCGTGTTGCAGTAAGCGCTTTTTTTCTATTTGTAAGGTATCGATGATCAGCTTAGGCCGCTGGGTGATCCCTGCATTTTTTAGTGCTAACTTTAAAAAGCCCCAGTCGAGCATGGCATTATGAAATACTAAAATGCAGTCACTAAAGTGAGCGCTTAGAGACATTAAAATACTCTGTAGGCTTTGCCCTTGTGCCACCGAGTCAGTACTAATGCCATGAAAAACAGGGCTTTGCTCTAGACTTTTAACCTCTTTATTAACGATATGCTGCGACTGACTGTTTTTAATACATTGATTATCAATCAGTACCCAAGCAACCGAAACAATTTCATGTTGTTTAGGATCAAGCCCTGTTAATTCTAAATCAATCACTAAGTAACGTTGCTTTAGAGCACTTTGCGCAAGCAAGTGGCGACGCTTTAAGTACCGCGTAATAAGCTGCTTAACCATTATTGTTACAAACTCCCACGCGCAAATTTAAACGCCGCACCTTGCTGCGCTTGCTTTACTAAGTAAAACGCTTCTTTAAGCTGATGACGTTCTAACGAATTGAGTTTGTCTGGGTTAATACAATTACTGGGTAACCCTTCTTCGTTTATTTGCGTGCGCAGCCGAAGCTGAGTTACAAATCGCCAACAATCTTTTAAATTATAAATATCTTCTTTGCTTAACAATGAATACTTTAATAAGGCATCCAATCGCTCTTGGGTGTTAGCACGGCGAATGCCTACTTTTAATGCATAAAGTCGCGCTAGATCGTTAATGATCACCACCCCGCGCTTTTTAAGATCGATGTACTTGTGGTGTTGTTCTGTTTTTTCGGTTTTAAAGTTATTAAATAAACCAATCGGCGCACTATTAGCGTTAACATCGCTGGCCATTGCCGCATAAAAAAGATCGTTGCGAGAAATATGGGTCAACTCTTCACAAAACTGGCTATAGAGTGTGGTTGAGCCTTCAATAAAACGCAGATCGAAAAAGATTTTACAGTTTAACATTGCTTGGGGTGTGGGACTGGTGATCCACTTTAAAAACTTCGCCCGCCAATCACTAACACTCATTCGACACGCATCACTGCTAGCCATTATGTTACCGGGGCAACGACGAATGCCGCACTCAACTAAGTTTTCACATACAAATTCGCCCATCTGTTTAAAATATGCGTGCTGCTCATCATTTAAACCATCAGGTAATAACAAGCCATTATCTTGATCTGAATGCAGTGTTTGCTCTTCGCGCGCTTGAGAGCCAAAACAAATAAAACTAAAACTGGTAGGCGCGGCGCCATGGTGTTGTTGAAATAAAAAAATGAGTCGCGAGGTCAACGCATCGGTTAAACCGCTGAGTAACTTTCCGATCAGCGAAATGTCATCAATATTATTTGAAAACCCTTTTAATAACTCAGGAATTTCTTTCGCGTAACGTTTTAAATCAGCCACATTATGGGCCTTGTAAATACGACCAATGAGCTGCACTGGGTCGCTTTTTTGCTGGCGTAGTAAGTCTGTACTGGTGATCATTCCTAGCGGTTTATGATTTTCATCAAGCACAGGTAAATGATGAATATTATGCTTAAGCATTAAATGCAGTGCTGAAAATACGCGATTATTTTCAAATATAAACTTAGGCTTATTGGTCATAATACTATTGATAGCTTGCGCAGGGTCCACTTCATCAGCAAGCACTCGGTTACGTAAATCACGATCAGTAACCACACCAACAAGGTGCGAATTTTCGGTGATCATCATTGATGAAACCCCGTGTTCTTGCATTTTTTTAGCACTATGGCGGATGCTGGCATCGGGGGGCAGCGTAATCGCTTTGCGAGTCATGATCTCTGATATTTTACGCTCAGACCAACTGTCGTTATTGCTTTTATAATGTGATGACAGCAATCGATTAGCATGAGCACGAACAAAGTATTGCTCGAATGCTTTATATTCTCGACGTAAATAATCAAAGTGCGTTTGGTCGAGCATATACACTATGCCCTCTTTTTGTACTTCTAAACTGTTTTGTATTGAATCTCCCGTCAGTAACGAGGGGTAACCAAAGTAATCACCTTGAGTTAAACGCGTTACTGTATCGCCTTGAGCATCCACTAAATCGTATAATCCAGAGCGAATTAAAAACAATTTAGGCTGTTCACTGTTAAGCCATTGCGTTTGGTTTTCTCGGGTCAAATAAATACTATCAAGATGGTTAACAAAATAACTGCAGGCGCTGTCCTGTAACATTGAAAATGGTGCTTGCTTGTTAATAAACTGCGCGACTTCCTGTTGCTCACTACTCATAAATCATCCTCAATAAAAAAGCGACTTAACCTGAAATATGGTTATTTAATATAGCGATTATTTAATGTAGTCATTATTTAAACAAATAAAAAGCCCGACTTAAGTCGGGCTTTGATGCGTTATATCATTAGATATATGGATTAGTGAGCATGCGCTTCACTAGACCCTTTAGGATTACGAATACCTTCAACCATTTCTTGAATTTCAACTGGTGTCGGTTGAGTCATTTTCATAACACCTGCAGCTACTGCAAAGTTAATGATCATACCTACTAAACCAATCCCTTCAGGTGAAATACCTAAGAACCAATTTTCTGGGCTATTAAGCTCTGGGCTCACAAACTTGAAGTAGATGATGTAAGCCGCAGTAAAGGTAATACCCGTTACCATGCCTGCAATTGCACCATGTTTATTCATTGATTTAGAGAAAATACCCATAATAATTGCAGGGAAGAAGCTCGCCGCCGCTAAGCCGAAGGCAAAGGCAACAACCGAGGCCACAAATCCTGGCGGGTTAATCCCAAAGTAGGCGGATATTACAATAGCAATCATTGCTGCCAACCTCGCTGCAAGTAATTCTTGCTTGTCGGTTATATCCGGTTTGAGTGTCCGTTTAAGTAAATCGTGCGATACTGAGGTCGAAATTACCAATAGTAAGCCCGCTGTAGTAGATAGTGCCGCGGCAATACCACCTGCTGCAACGAGTGCAATAACCCAGGCTGGTAAGTCGGCTATTTCAGGATTCGCTAGTACCATAATATCGCGGTCAACATTTACTTCGTTTGCGCTATTAGGGTCAGTAATTTTACCTGATGTGTAGAACATTTTGCCGTCACCATTTTTATCATTAAAGGTGATTAGGCCTGTGCGTTCCCAGTTTTTGATCCAAGTAGGCGCATCCGCATACGCTGTACCACTTCCGTCTTTACCATTAATTGTATCAATCATGTTTACACGGGCAAACGAAGCTACTGCAGGTGCTGTTGTGTATACAATAGCAATAAACACCAGTGTCCACGCCGCTGAAATACGCGTGTCTTTAACGCGAGGTACAGTGAAAAAGCGAACAATTACGTGTGGTAAACCGGCTGTACCCACCATAAGAGCACCTGTGATTGCAAATACATCAATCATACTCTTGGAGCCTTCAGTGTACTGACCAAACCCAAGCTCGGTGCTTAAACCGTCTAGTTTATCCAATACATACATGCCTGACCCATCACTTAGCGTGGCACCAAACCCTGTTTGTGGGAAGAAATGACCGGTTGCCATCATAGAGATGAAAATAGCCGGTACTAAATAAGCAAATACTAGTACACAGTACTGCGCAACTTGCGTGTAAGTAATACCTTTCATACCGCCAAGTACGGCATAAAAGAAAACAATAATCATGCCGATGTAAACGCCGGTTTCAATTTCAACTTCTAAGAAACGCGAGAACACCACACCAACACCACGCATTTGACCCGCAATGTAAGTAAAACAAATAAAGATGGCACATAAAATAGCCACTAAACGCGCAGTACGTGAGTAGTAACGGTCACCGATAAAGTCTGGCACGGTAAACTTGCCGAATTTACGTAAGTAAGGCGCTAAACACATAGCCAGTAGTACATAACCACCGGTCCACCCCATTAAGTAAACACTTCCGTCGTAACCCGCAAACGAGATGATACCCGCCATTGAAATAAATGACGCAGCACTCATCCAATCCGCAGCAGTTGCCATACCATTAGCAAGTGGAGGTACACCACCACCAGCAACGTAGAATTCATTTGTTGACCCAGCACGAGCCCAAATTGCAATACCGATATAAAGCGCAAAGCTTAAACCGACGATTATAAATGTGAGTATTTGAACATCCATTGATTAGCTCCTATTCGTCTACGCCATATTTTTTATCTAACGTATTCATTTTGAAAACGTACACAAAAATCAAAGCCACAAAGGTATAAATCGCGCCTTGCTGGGCGAACCAGAAGCCAAGTTTAAACCCAAAAAAACGTACTTCGTTAAGTACATCAACCAGTAATATGCCAAAGCCGAAAGAGACTACAAACCATACTGCTAATAATTTAAACAGTAATGAAATGTTTTCTGCCCAATAAGCTTTTGCTTGTTCTTCATTTTTAAAAGCCATTTTTATTTTCCCCTTTAAACATCACAAGATTGTGATGGGTGGTTTTTTATATTCGTTAACCAATTTAGCAATGCAATTCAAATATTGAATTGCGACAATAGTCGTAACAACATATTAACGTTTTCGTAAACTGCTAGCGATTGATTAATAAACAACCCATGAACTACTTTAGTTTCAGTAGCTTAATGAATTTTAATAACTGAGGTTTTTAGCCAAATTTAAACAAACCGTGGGAATAAGACATTAGTCTAACTAAATAGACAAATAAAAATTAAAGCATATAAATCAGCATGTTATTTTATTTATAGATAATATAAATAAAATGTATACCCCCTACTTTATCCACAACTAGGTATTGTAAATAAGCAAACTACTTCAAACTCCAACTGACGCTCGCATCTTGAGATAGTTTGGGTATAGTTATGGCAAATTATAAAAATATTCTATGAGGTTAAATAAACATGACGGCTGTACTACTGATCGTTGCCTTTGGCTACATAGGTCTGCTGTTTTGGCTGGCAAATTGGGGCGATAAGACCACGCCACTGGCCAAGCGTATTAGTCATCACCCATTTGTGTATTCATTTGCATTGGGGATTTATTGTACTTCGTGGACTTACTATGGTTCGGTAGGCACCGCAGCTACCAGTAGTTGGAGCTTTTTGCCTATTTTATTAGGGCCCGCCTTACTGTTTTTTTTCGGCCAAGGCTTTTTACGTAAACTGGTATTGGTGAGTAAAAAACAAAATATTACCACCATTGCCGACTTTATTTCAGCACGTTACGGTAAACGCCAAACCACCGCCATCATGGTGACCATTATCGCCTTATTGGCCACTATTCCTTATATTGCTCTGCAATTAAAAGCGCTCAGTTCTAGCTTTTTACTTTTGCAAAGCAGTAATCAGATATCTGGGGATATTTTGGCGTTATCGGCCACGTTAATGATGGCGCTATTTGCTATATTTTTTGGCACGCGCAAAGTTGATGTAACCGAGTATCGCTCAGGTTTAATGCTCGCAGTTGCGTTTGAGTCGCTAATAAAGTTGTTTGCTCTAGGGGCTGTAGCAGGGCTTGCAATATATAGCTTATTTAATTTACCTGCAGAGAGGTCTAGCCAAGTCGCCGAGTCCATTTGGCTGCATTGGGCACAGTTTGACTTTTTTAGCTTTAACTTTGTAGGTCAGTCGCTGATGGCGGCAGCGGCTATTATTTGTTTGCCACGCCAATTTCATGTAACCGTGGTTGATAACCAAGATAAGCGCCATTTATTCACTGCTCGCTGGGCTTTTCCATTGTACTTGTTATTGACCGCAGCAATGATTTTACCTATTGCCACTGCTGCTATTCATCCAGAAATTGGCCGCAGCTTATCACCAGACAGCTTTGTACTGGCACTGCCTATGCTGCACGATAACGCTTTTTTAACCACCTTTGTATTTATAGGTGGGCTTTCAGCTGCCACGGCCATGATTGTTGTAGCCACGCTTACGCTAAGTACCATGATCTCCAACGATGTGGTGCTGCCCTTAATGTTACGCCGTAAATTTAAACGTAATTTAATCACTAGCAGCTACAAATCTCGCATTTTGTTAGTGCGTCGATTTACCATTGCCGGGGTGCTTATTTTAGCCTACTTCTATCAGCAATGGTTTGGTAATGGCAGCGCGCTGGCCAGTATGGGATTAGTGGCTTTCTCACTGGTGTCGCAGTTATTGCCTGCTATTGTGGGTGGTTTATATTGGCGAAAAGGCCATGCTTATGGTGTTTATGCCGGGCTACTCGCTGGGGTCATTTGTTGGGTACTGTTTTTAATGCTGCCTATTTTAGAAGCCCCCAACCCACTAGACAGTGAGCTGCAACAAACACTTATAACTCGAGGCACCTTAATCGCGTTGTTTGCTAATATTGGCTGTTACATTAGCTTTTCGCTAGGAGCTGAAGAGCGCTTAATTGATAAAATTCAAGCGGCGGCATTTGTTAATCCTAAAGATCAGGCCATTTTATCTCGTCGCTTAAATAAAAACGTAAAAGCCACGGTGTATGACTTTAAAATTTTACTGCAAACCTTTTTAGGTATTCAACGTAGCCAACAAATTTTATCGCATTACGCACTCCATCATGATTTAAACGACAACAACGCACACCCTCGCGCTGACTTTATTGCCTACTGCGAACGCGCACTGACAGGCGTATTAGGTGCCTCCTCTGCGCAAGCACTTATTCACACCGTATCGTCTGGCAAACGAATGGCGTTTGAAGAAGTAGTAAACTTTTTTGATGAAACCACACAAGCACTGCAGTTTAATCAGAACTTACTATTTACCTCACTAGAAAACTTAAGCCACGGACTCTCTGTGGTAGATAAAGATCTTAACCTCGTTGCTTGGAATAAGCGCTACAGCGAAATGTTTAACTACCCTGAAGGCTTTTTACAAGTTGGCCAGCCTATTGAAGAAATAATACGGTATAACGCAGAGCGCGGTGAATGCGGCCCAGGTGAAATTGACCGCCATGTTGATAAACGGGTTCAGCATTTAAAAAATGGCAGTTCACATCATTTTATTCGCCATCGTCGAAATGGCCAAGTGTACGAAATGATAGGTAACCCACTGCCTGATGGGGGGTTTGTAACGAGTTTTTCTGATATTACTAATCATATTAGTACGCAAAATGCGCTAGAAGAAATTAATATGGACTTAGAAAACCGTATTGAAGCGCGCACCCAAGAAGTGCAAACCATTAATAGTAGCCTGCAAGCACAAATCGATAGTCGCGTACAAACAGAGCAAGCACTCACTTTAGCTAAACGTGAAGCTGAGCAAGCAAATGATAGTAAAACTCGCTTTTTAGCACTCGCCAGCCATGATATTTTACAGCCACTCAATGCGGCACGTTTATACCTTGCCGCCATTGATGAAACCCAGTTAGATAGCACCAATAAAAATAACTTTAATAAGTTAGGTGATAGCCTCGATTCCACCGTGCATTTAATGTCGGCCTTACTTGAAATTGCAAAATTAGAGCAAGGGGCGATGACCCCAAATCCTCGTCACTTTTGCATTGATGATATTTTAGATCCTCTTAAAAGCGAATATGCGATTTTATCGAGCGATAAAGGACTTTCATTTAAAGTACGTTCAAATAAACAAATAGTACACAGCGATATTACTTACTTGCGTCGAATACTACAAAACTTGCTGTCAAATGCGATTAAATATACCGAAAATGGCCGTGTGTTAATTGCCTGCAGAAACAGAAAACACAGTTTACGGATTGAAGTATGGGATACCGGCCCAGGTATTAGCGATATTGAACAAGCAAAAATATTTAACGACTTTTACCGAATTGAAGCGGGCGATAATAAAGGCGTTGGCTTAGGTTTAGGGGTCGTTAAACGTATGGCTGATTTATTGAGCCTGCCGATTGATGTAGTTTCATTACCCAATAAAGGCAGCCGATTTAGTATTGAAGTGCCTTATGGTGATGCGCAATTAGTACAGCAAAAACAAACCAGTCAAAATATAGTCGACAACCGCGCCGCGATAAATATTATTGCCGTTGACGACGACCCTGAAAACCTTGCAGCCATGGCCAGCTTATTGAAACGCTGGCAAGCAAATTACACCCTATTCGATAAAGTAGACGCGGTGTTAACTTATGCAAAAGAACAGGGGGCACCTGATGTTATTTTAATGGACTATCAATTAGGTAATGATTGGGATGGCATTACGTTAATTAAAGCGCTACGCGAGATTTGGCAAAGCGATATTCCGGCTATTTTAATTACCGCAGTGCGTGACACTGAGCTAAAACAAACCACCAAAGCTGAAAATATTCATTATCTGAGTAAACCAGTAAAACCAGGTAAACTTAAAGCACTGCTGAATCACAGTACTTAACGTTCAATAAACGTGTTAGCCCAGTAAATACTGGGCTAACACCTAACTATAATTGCGCTTTCTGAGTTTTTGGAACAACCAACTAAGCCCTACCAGCGACAGCCCTAAACCAATGAAGGATAATGCTTTTAAAAGCCCCGTTAAGTTTGCCATATCAATTAAAAACACCTTAACAATTACAGCGCCAAGAATACCTAAACCAACATTTTGCAGTAACCGTTGCTGCTTTAAATGCCCGGCTATCACGACCAGTGCACCGAGTAACAACCAAATGACCGAATAGCTATATAGTTCAGCGTCACTGGTTGCTTTATCAAGGTAAATGAAGCCGCCTTGCCAATATTGGCGGATCAAGGTGTTGATAGCTAATACCGCTAATAAACCAGACACACCGAGTGTAATTTGACTCAATTTAGCATTTAACGATTTAACTAAACTCGCTAACCATAACGCCAGTAGGCTCGGTACCAACCAAATTAAAATCACCCAGTTAAATATTGGCGTTTCACCAACATAAAGACGCATTAATAACGGATTATCACCCAACGTTGTTTTAATTAACAATAAGCCAGCTAATGCAGATAATATAAGACCTGCTGTACGGTATAACTGACCTAATTGCCCTGCACTTTGCGCACGGTATAAATAAACGCAGCCTAAGCCAAGTAAGTTACAGCTAAGTAATACTTGCTCATAAAAACTTAAAGAAAAAAGTTGTGGGTAATGCCCTACCAGTTGATAACTGGTTTCGGTTGTCACAAATAACGCTAAGCAATGCAGTGCTGCTCCTTCGAGCCATATTTTTAGTTGTGAAGCATTAAAACATTTAGCCGCTGTAAAAAATAACCCAATACAAAGCGGGTAAACAACTAAGCTCCAATGCAAATCAAATAGTGTTAGCTCTTCATAACTAGGCGTCCAAGGTGATAGGGTTAGACGTAAAAGTAATGCCGCCACAAGCGCCTTTATTGGCCAGTGTGGCATTGCCACATTGTATTTTTTTATTAATAAGCTCAACAGTAATACTTGAACAGCCAGAGCAATGGTAAGGCCGCTATCGCTGAGTAACATAGTAATTGCTAAGGTAATATTGGCGTTTGCCCCTACCCAATAACTAAAGCGCTGCCATAAGGTTGTTTGATGCTGAGTAAATTTTATTAACACCGCACTCATTAAACATAGCAACACCGCCCAAAGTGGGTAAGCGGTTGCTAAAGCCGTGTTTGGGATCATCGCATACAAGGCGCCAACTAATGCAAACATGCTTAATGAAGCAAGCAAATGAAAGGCTAATCTTTTTGGGTATATATTGCCAAAATAAAGTCCATAGCCACTCAAGCCCAGAGCAAGTAATAAGCCTAATCCGTATTCATTTTTAAAAATAAATAACGCATCATCAAAGGTATAAGTTTGTTCAGCACTGATCACTAATAACAGCGCAATCACTAAAGAGACCCCTTGCCATGCATCCCAACGACTATTTTTTAGCACTAAAAATAGGAGTAAAACGATGCTTAATAACGCCACTATTTGCCATTGTATATTAAACACACTCAACAGCATGGCAACCATTAAAGGCGCAATAAAGGCCAGTAACAAACCATGATCTGGAAATAAATTAACTAACCGTTTAAAGCTGTGCGGGCGTACTTCAAGGGTTTTAAAGGTTAACCCTAAGCGTGCAATAGCGATTAATCCTAAAATACTTAACAACGCAAAAGCGCCTATTAACCACACTGTGTCGTAGGTAAATAAAGTGAGTCCAACCAAATACCAACTAATATGCCCTACCCATAGTAAATACCACAGCCAAACACGCTTTACTTTTTGTGCCACTACTGTCGCAGCAACACTCACAAGGGCAACATAAATAAGCAAAGAAAATAACTGCCCACTGCCCGTATTTACCCAAATAGGGACACTGTATGCGCCTATAATGCCTATTACTGCAAGTAAAGGGCCTAGCTTTATTGCCATTGCACTAGCACACAGAGCAATAACTGCTAAGCCAATAAACGCCCACTCAGCACTGAGCATGCTAAAGCTGTTATAAGCTAAAAACATTAAGGCAAAACAGGTTATAAAGCCGCCACTAGCCAAGGCTGCAGGAATATAATTATTAAAGCCTTCAAAAACGATTCGTTTATAATGTAAATAGGTCGCCGCTGCGATTAAGCCAACACCAAATAACCCACCAGCACTGAGCCTCATTGCTGGTGAAAGTAGCCCCGCCTCTAAACTGTATTTTGCTAAAAATACGCCACCTAAAGCCAAAGCAATAGCACCAATCCAGGTCATCCAATTTTGCTCGAAGCCTGCACGTAACTGCTTAAAGAGCAGTTCAATACTCGATGGTTTTTTAGCTATCGTTTTACGAACTGATGTAGGTTTAATGCTCACTGGTTTATAAACAGCGGCTGGAATATCTGAGCGGTGTAGAGATTTTGCATTATCTATTTGAGGATCGGCGGGAGATTTTTCATTTATTGCTGCATTGGCATTTAACTCAAACTGAAATAGTTTTAGTTTTAATGCTGCAACCTCTTGTTTAAGGGAGTTCAATTGCACTAAGGCTACTAACCCACATATGGCCCCTGCAACAATCGCAATAGATATAATAATTGCTAATCCGATTAACTCATCCATACAATTCCTTTTTATCTCGCAACAAGAGTTCCCAAAAATAGCACAAGCGAAGTCTATTTCATAAAATTACTATGTTTAAGCAACCTCAAGGCGATCACGGCCTGCTTTTTTAGCACGGTATAATGCTTGATCAGCACGTTTCATCACATTATCAAAGCTCTGCTCACTGCTACGATGTGCAATACCAATGCTAACAGTTAAAGAGCGCTGGTTTTGCACGGTAATAGTGCGAGCAGTCTCTAGGATAGTCTGCGCGAAGTTAAGTACTTCATCAAGCTCATAACTAGGCAGATAAGCGGCGAATTCCTCCCCCCCTATGCGAGCAAATGTATTTTCATTGTTAAATAGCGCATTCACTTTGCTAGCAAATTCTTTCAGCACCTGATCGCCCACATCATGACCAAAGTCATCATTAATACGTTTGAAGTGATCAATATCTATGATTAAAACAATATAGGGATTATTAACAATCTCCTTCACATGCTGATAAAAGCAGCGTCGGTTATACACTTTAGTTAAATCATCTATAATAAATTCTTGCGCCAAGCGGGTGTGCATTCTCTGCATGAAATGCATGGTTTTAAATAAACCATAAGCAGTAACTAACATGCCGAGTGTTCTACATAAATCTTCGATGTAGTTACTCACCCAAAAAGGCTGACGTGTCACTTCATCAAGTACATCGGCAGTAGAGCCTACAATCCATAGCATCAAACCGATACTGACATATACATAGGCTTTTTTGGCTAACTGTGAACATTGCACCACAAAGAAAATAGTGAAAATAACCACTAAATTAATAAAGTCAGTGGTAAAGCCATAGAGATTTTGTGTTATATCTATTGGAGGGAAGCGCATTAACGAATAAATTGAAAAACCAATAATAAATGCCAGCGTAGCTAAAATTAACAGCTTGTTTAATCTGGTAATTTTTACAAAACGGCTGAGCTTAAGGCTCACTTTTTCCGGATTCATCATAGGCTATATTAAAATTTATTATTGTTATTAAAACTATACCATAAACTAAAACTGATTAATTTTAAATTAATGTGCTTATAACCCAACCAATCGCAACTAAAATAGTTAGTCCAATCATGGCCTTAGTTTTGTGCTTGCTGATAATACGTTCAGCTTGATTACCCGCATAATACACCACTATTGCTAAACCAAAATAACGTATAGAGCGAGCAATCGCAGATGCCACTAAAAACAGCGCCAGCGAATACTTAGTCGCGCCAGCGGCCAACATCGCAATTTGAAACGGAATAGGCACGATACCTAGGCTTAATACAAACCAAAATCCTTGTGACTGCATTTTTTGTTTTACGTTTTCAAACTGCTCAGGGCTTGAGAATGTGTTGATAACCCAATCGCCAATCACATCAAATAAGTAATAACCTAAAGCGTAGCCAAATAGCGCCCCCACAATACAGCCTAGTGTTGCCATAAGAGCAATTTGCCACAGTTTTTCGCGCCTTGCCTGCATTAAGGGCACCAAAACAGCTTCGAGTGGAATGGGCACTATGGTGGATTCTAAAAATGAGGCAATAGTAATTCCACCGAGCATATTTTTAGACTCAATAAACTGACGTGTTTTTTGCTCGAGCTTTTTTTGTACTGCCATAAACGTCCTGTTAGCAATGAGGTAAGTGATTAAATCATCTCATAATAAGGTTAATGCTGCCTGAAGAAATACAACCAACATAGTAATCAGCAAAAGAGTGCTTTATTATCTTTACATGACATTATACTTTTAAAAATTATCACTGTATGCAAACTGCTCGCTACATTCCATTTAGAAAACACGACATCATTACAATGTGCGCCAAAGAGCTTAATAAAGATCAACAAACCTCTTTTAAGCAGCTTTGTGAACTTTTAGCCAGCTTAATTCACTTTCAGTACCACGGCACACTTGAGTCATTAAAAAACAATTACGCGCCTTTTGATCCAAATAGCGATACCCGTTTAATAAACAGTGTGACTGATGAGCAAAAAGCCCAGTGCCAACGCGATTTTGCTAGAGATTTTGCCAATGTTTTAAACGCGGCTAATTTTGAAGTGATCACCCATCAAGACTTACAAGATGCACTCAACGAAGAATCACTTTTTAAAGTACGCCTTGAGGTGGAGTTTGAGGATTTTGAAGAAGTGGTTTTTTATCGACGAGGCGAATCACAGCTGAGCGAAACCATAACCAGTTTTTGGGGGTTACGTAAAAAGCCACTGCATTTTACTAATTACGACCGTGTGGCGGTATTTATTCGCTTTAAAGATAAAGCCTATTTTGAATCAAAAAATAAACTACCTATGGGGTTTGATCCCAGTTCAACCATAGTAAAACTATTTCAAAATGTGCCAAAAGCCGATCTGGAAATGCTATTTCCGAATAGTGAAGTGCGTATGCGTCCTATTGATAAAGTGATTATTGGCTCATCTGCACTTATTGGCGGTGCGGTGGTGTTAGTTACCAAGTTGGGCGCCTCATTACTTTTATTGTTTGCTTTGTTTGCATTTTGGGGAGGGTTTAGAGATGAAGCCGTTACCATGACTCAGCAGCACTTTATTTCGTTAGCCATTGGTATTGGGGTATTTGGTAGTTTTGTTTTTAAAGAGTGGAGTAAATTTAAAAACCGTAAAATTAAATTTATGAAAGCGCTGAGCGATAATCTGTACTTCAAAAACCTAGATAACAACGCGGGGGTTTTTCATACACTAATAGACGCCGCTGAAGAAGAAGATATAAAAGAAGCCCTGCTTGCTTATACGTTTTTACTAAAATCTAAAAATGGCTTAAGCGCACACGCGCTTGATGAGCAAATAGAAACGTGGTTTAAAACTAAGTATCAATGCGAGCTAGATTTTGAAATTAGCGACGCGCTTGAAAAACTTGAACGTATGCATTTAGTAACCTGCACAAACACCCTATATAACGCAGTAAATCTAGAGTACGCAAAAGTCATATTAGATGAGCGCTGGGATAACCTGTTTCAATATAACTAAGCAACTAGTTACACAACAAAAAAGCAGCTGACACTTCAGCTGCTTTTTACGTTATTACCTAATTGGTAATTAAGCTGTTTGCTGCTTTTTAAATTTTGCATGCACTAATTTATAAAGTGCGGGCAAAATTAACAACGTGAGCAAAGTGGATGATATAATTCCACCTACTACCACGGTTGCCAAAGGCCGTTGTATTTCAGCGCCGGTACCGGTATTTAGCGCCATAGGTATAAAGCCTAAACTAGCCACAAGCGCGGTCATTAGCACTGGGCGTAATCGCTGCAATGCCCCGCTATGTATTGCATAATATAAGCTTAACCCCTCTTTTCGTAACTGCTTAATGAACGACAACATCACTACACCGTTTAATACCGCAACACCACTTAGCGCAATAAACCCCACACCCGCTGAAATAGAAAGCGGCATATCTCGTAGCAATAATGCCAACACCCCACCGGTTAGTGCCAGTGGTACACCACTGAATATAATGAGTGAATCACGCAGCGATCCAAAAGCACTATAAAGTAAGCCAAAAATAAGCAATAAAGTCACAGGCACTACCAACGACAACCGTTTACTCGCAGATTGTAATTGCTCAAACGTACCGCCGTATTCAAGCCAATAACCGCTGGGTAGGTTAAGTTGTGCGTTCATAGTCGCTTGGGCATCTCTTACAAAGCTGGCTAAATCGCGTCCTGTTACATTAGCTGTTACTACCACATTGCGCTTGCCGCTTTCGCGATTTATTTGATTAGGGCCTTTTTCAATACTGATTGTAGCCACTTCTCCAAGCGGTACAAATGCAAGTTCAGGGTTACTACTTTGAGGTAACGCAATAGGTAAACGCGCAAGCGCAGAGACATCTTCAGACCAACGCTTATCTAAGCGCACCAATAACGAAAAGCGCTTATCACCCTCATAAATTAGCCCTGTTTGCACCCCACCAACAGCAGCGGCAAGAGTTTGTTGAATGTCGTTTACGGTTAATCCTAATAGCGCCATATGGTCTCGCATTGGGGTAACAGAAAGTGTAGGCAAGCCCTCCATTTGCTCTAAACGAACATCGGTAGCACCAGTAATATTTCGCATTAAACCGGTGGCTTTTTCGCCAAACTGCTTAAGTATGGCTAAATCATCACCGTAAATACGCAGCGCTACATCGGCACGCACACCGGCAATTAACTCGTTAAAGCGCATTTCTATAGGCTGGGTAAATTCATAGTTATTACCCGGTACCTCATTCACACGATGACGAATGCGCTGCACTAACGCGTCTTTACTTAGTGATGGATCAGGCCATTGCGCACGCGGCTTTAACATTAAAAAAGTGTCGGCAACATTAGGCGGCATAGGATCGCTGGCTACATCCGCGGTGCCAATCTTTGAAAATACGTTCGCAATTTCAGGTTGCGCTAATAAAGCCTGCTCCAACTGCTTTTGCATTTGCACCGATTGTTCAATACCGGTGCCAGTAATACGCAGCGCATGCATTGCAATGTCACCTTCATCTAGCTGCGGTAAGAATTCGGCGCCCATATTTTTAACTTTAAAGCCAAGCACTAATACCAAAACAGTGGCAATACTCACCATCACCCACGGTAATTTAAGCGATAAGTTAAGCAGTGGCTTGTATATTTTTTTAACGCCACGCATTACTGCGTTTTCGCTTTCATCTACTTTACCACGCACAAATACGGCAATAGCCGCCGGCACAAAGGTAACAGCAAAAATAAGTGCACCTATTAACGCGGCAACAACGGTAAACGCCATGGGCTGAAACATTTTGCCCTCAACACCACTGAGCGCAAAAAGCGGTAAATACACCAACATAATAATTAAAATACCAAATACCGCGGGGCTAAACACTTCCTTGGTGGCTGAAGTGACAACCTCTAAACGCTCACTGAGCGTAAGTAAGCGGCCATGTTTATGTTGAGCCATCCCTAATTGACGAAGGCAGTTTTCAACCACAATCACCGCGCCATCAACAATTAATCCAAAATCGATTGCACCTAAGCTCATTAAGTTACCTGAGACTCGATTGCCCACCATGCCTGTAATAGCAAATAGCATACTGAGCGGAATAACCATGGCGGTAATAAGCGCACCAGTGATATTCCCAAGCAATAACAACAGAATGACGATGACCAATACCGCACCTTCAAACAGGTTTTTTTGTACTGTGGCGATGGTTTTATCAACCAGATTGGTGCGGTCATAAACAGGCTCAACAATAACCCCTGCAGGTAAACTTTTTTGTACTTGTATAAGCTTATCAGCCATGGCTTTAGCAACCACACGGCTGTTTTCACCTATGAGCATCATTGCCGTGCCTAATACGGTTTCTTCGCCATTATAGGTAGCCGCGCCGGTTCTAAGCTCTTTTCCTAAGTATACATTTGCCACGTCTTTAATTCGCACAGGGGCATCATCACGCTTGGCGATAACGGTGTTTGCTATATCCGCTAATGTTTTTAATTGCCCAGGCGAGCGCACCAAATATTGGCCGTCAAAGCGCTCTATATAACCGGCCCCGCGGTTGCTGTTATTAAGCTCAAGAGCGGTTATAACATCCTTAATTGTCAGCTTATAAGCAATCAGCTTTTCTGGCATGGGCGCAACTTGATACTGGCGCTCAAAACCACCTTGGCTGTTTATTTCGGTTACGCCTTTTACTTTTAAAAGCTGCGGACGAATAACCCAATCTTGCAAAGTACGTAAATCTTCGGCGTTATACGCCGTACCATCGTTTTTTAATGCATCGGGTTTTGCATGCACGCTATAGGTAAATATTTCACCTAAACCACTGGCAATAGGCCCAAGGTTTGGCTCAATATTATTAGGTAAATCCGCGCGAATACTTTGAATACGCTCACCAATTTGCTGACGCGCCCAATAAATATCGGTGCCTTCATCAAAAATAACGGTTACTTGAGAAAGCCCATAGCGAGAAAGCGAACGGGTGTAATCAAGCTTAGGAATACCCGCCATCGCCGTTTCGACTAAGTAAGTGATGCGCTGCTCAACTTCAAGCGGCGTAAAACCAGGGGCTTTAGTATTAATTTGCACTTGCACGTTGGTAATATCGGGGACAGCATCTACCGCTAAGTTTTGGATGTTATACACACCAAACCCAGCAAATAAAAATGTTAGCGCAAGCACCATCATGCGGCGTTTAACCGCAAAAGAAACAATCCAGTTAATCATGGTACCTCCTAGTGTGAGTGACTTGCGCCGCTTTTTAAAATATCGGCTTTGATCACATAGCTATTGGCAGTGACGTACTCGCTACCGGGGCTTAAACCCGCGACAACTTCAACCCACGCGCTACTTTTTGCGCCTAAAGTAACAGGGCGTACTTCAAACACACTATTTTTACGCACAAACACACTCGCCATACCGTTAAACTCTTGAATAGCCTCAGGCTTTACACGCAAGTTAGCATTAACTTTATCGATATTGACATCACTATTAACATGCATACCTGGACGCCAATGACCATCAGGGTTATTAAGCTCAATGCGGGCACGTGCAATGTGCCCGCCAGTCATCATAGGTGCTATAAAAAACACTTTACCTTGGGCATTCAAATGATGATGTAAATCGTATACCGTGGCGCTTTGACCAATGGCTAGATTTTCGATGTTTTCAGGAAAGGCTGAGAGCTCAACCCATACTTTATCAAGGTTCACGACCTGCATTAGCGCGCGAGTACTTGCCAGTTCGCCACGCTTTAAATACTGCTCGGTCACCACACCGCTAATAGGGCTTTTAATGCTGTAGTTTTGCAAAGTTTCGCGATTGGTGACGCTGGCTAATACATCACCTTTTTGAACGGTTTGACCTATGCTGACAAAAATATCGCTGATCAATCCGATATATGGCGCCATCACTTCTACTGTGCCGTGCTGCGTCGGTGCAATAACACCAAAAAGCGTGTCAGAAATATCAACCTCGCCACTTTGTGCTATCTCCGTTTTAATACCCGCACCTTCAATTGCTCGCTCGCTCAACACAGTGCGGCCTTCGTGTTGGGTGTACTCAAAAATAACGCGTTCACCTTTATAATTAGCAGTAATGAAAAGCGCAAACGAATGTGGCTCATTTATGGGTTGCGTGCTAACAAGGTAGCCATTCTCACGCGTAAATTGTATTTTTTGCGGCGCTTCTACTAATCGTTTTAAGTTCATTTCGATGCTTAAATCGTTTATATCTACCGGCTGATTTTGCTCATAACCATATACGCGCAGCTCAACTTTACCTGCAAATTCTTGCAGCTTTAACTCAAGAGTGAGCTTTTCGTTAGTTAATAAAAAGCCGCCATGTGGACCTTGTTTTTGGGTTTGCTCTGTTTGGTCATGTTCTGCTGAGGCAAATACATGTGTGCTTGTTAAGCTAGCTACAAACGAGAGAAATACTAATAATGCGATAAAAGTGTTGTTCATGATTGAAAAGTCTCAGTTAAAGATTGGCCAGTTAAACGCTCAAGTGCGAGATGGGTCTGATATAACGCTGCATATGTGTTAATCAACGCGCGTTTAGAGTCAAAAAGAGCTTGTTGAGCATCGAGCAATTGCAACACCGAAATTTGTCCGCGTTGATAGCTTTTTAAACTTTGCTCAATGAGTGTTTGGGCTTGGGGAATAACTTGCCCAGATAACAACTGTGCCTGTAATGTCTTACCTTGGTAATAGGTATACAAAGTACGAACTTGCTGACGTAATTGAACCCGTAACAGTCCTTGCTGCTCACGTAACAATGCTAACTGACTGTTAGCTGCTTCAATATTACCGCTATTTGAGTTACTCAATTGCAACGGCATTGAAAACGAAAACAGCAACGAACTGGTATTGTTTTGCTGGTTGTAGCTCACGCCTGCACCTATATTAATATCGCTTTGCCCATTAGCTTTTTGCAGCGTTAAGTTGGCCGCTTGCTGTAAGTATTGCTGCTGTAACATAGCAAAATCAGGCGCTTGGTTAACCGCATCAAGTAACCCTTGCTCAGACCTAAGCGGCATTAATGTATTAATATTCCCAGCTAAATCCGTGTAATCATGTTGCTCACTCCACAGCTCATTGAGCGATAAACGTGCTCGCTCAAATTCGCTATTTAGCTTAGCTTTATCAAGCTCAACTTGGCTAAGCGCATAACGCATGCGGGTTACATCCGCTTGCGATACAGCGCCGGCATCAGCTCGTTGCGTTATTGCTTTAAGTGCTTGGCTTACAACCTGATGTCGTTCGCTATTGAGAGAAAGTAAAGTTTGAAATTTAAGCGCCTCGTAATACCGCTCACCAGTGGTTGCCAATAAGGCTAAACGGGTATTTTGATATTGTATTGCTTGGGCTTTAATGTTTGCCGTAGCGTAATTTATACGGCTTTGGCGTTTATCTCCAAGCTCTATAAGCTGGCTAAATGCCAAGGTTATTTCAGCGTCTTGCACACCACGTGCATCGTTTGTCCCCAGCAGATTTTCAGCTTCTATATTTAAGATAGGGTTAGGCGAAAGAGCAGCTTGAGATTTAAGCGCGCTGAGTATTTTTTGATGATAAGGGTAGCGTTTTAATAGCGGATTTTGTTGCTCGGTATTTATCAACGCTTGTTTTAGAGTTAGTGTTTTAACATTTGCAAACGCACTAAAAGCAGGCAGCGTGCACAACATCACCACCAACATAATTGATTTTTTATTCATATAGCTTGTCCGTTTTTAATAAACAGAGTTCACTTGCAAACCATTCACAACCTGCGCAAAAGATAGCGACAGTGTAAAATGCTCAGCAATCTAAACATGCCTATAACGGCCCATAAAACACTTACGTGTAGGCAGCTAAAAGCATAGTAATTAATTGAAATTAAATTAAAAACTAGCTAAATGAATTCGGTGGCGGTACGTCTGGTGGATAATGTAAGCCGTGATAGCATATCGCTAAAGTTGGTTTACTTTTCTCGGGAGTTATTGAGTGATTTGAGCTGTGGCTATAACCACTGTGGCAATGCTGGTGAGCATGTATTTCTGCTGTTGGGGCATTATCGCTATCATCAGCAGATGAACCTAGTTGCGATAATGAGCTATTTACGTGGTCAACGTCTTCTTGTAAATGGTACGCGGCGCCATCACAGCTTATAAAGCTATGCACAAGCACAAGTAACATTACAATTAAAAAACGATTTGAACGCACAGTTAAACGAATTCCTTATTGAAATACACGATTAGTTAAGCTCATTACTTATCTAATTCAGCACTGTACCTGAAAATACCTAAAAAAGTAATGCAGCAAAATAAAATTTTATTTCATTCAATCTTATTTTGCTGCAAAAAGCCGCTAACCAATCTTAGCGGTCAATATTAACCGTTATTAAGCAACCGCTTGCTCTAAAATTTCACGGCTTTCTTTTAACGTAATAGCTTGGTTTTCACCAAGGGCAACCATGCCATGCGCTTCTAGTTTGCCAATAATATTATCAATGGCAGCCGCTTTATCATCGCCATGCTCAGTAAGCTCAGTGGCTACATCAAGACTGTGGTAAAACGCTTCAATTGCTTGAATTGTTTGCTCTGCTAAATCATCTGTTTGTGCAAGACCAAATACGTTTTTACCCATTTGTTCTAGTTTTGCTTTTTTAACTGTAAATTGGTTGCGCAGTAAAGAAGGCTGAACAATAGCCAGTGAACGTGCATGATCAACGCCGTAAGCAGCTGTAAGCTCATGGCCAATCATGTGGGTTGCCCAATCTTGTGATACGCCAGAACCAATTAAGCCGTTAAGTGCTTGGTTTGCAGCCCACATAAGGTTTGCACGCCATGCATCGTCTTGGTTTTCAAAGTTATCACCCAATGTTTTAAGCGCTTTTAACAATGCCTCTGCGTAACCTTCTTGAACAAGTGCACCTTCTGGGAATGTTAGGTACTGCTCACAGGTATGTACCCATGCATCTACTAAACCATTAACAAGCTGGCGCTGCGGTAATGTTTTCATTACATCAGGGTCCATAATGGCAAATTTTGGTAATACTTCTGGAGATGCAAACGGTAGTTTTTGCTTCGTAGCTTCTTTGCTTACTACTGAATTTTGATTAGACTCAGAACCCGTTGCTGGCAATGTAAGTACCGCACCTATAGGTAATGCGCTAGTAATTGTGTGCTTACCTGTAGGGATATCCCAACCTTCGCCATCGTATACAGCGGATGCTGCAATGTATTTAACGCCGTCAATTACAGAGCCGCCGCCTACACCTAATACGAAATCGATATCTTGTTCTTTACAAATTTTTACTGCTTGGTCTAGCACTTCAATTGTTGGGTTAGCACCTACGCCCGAAAACTCTACCCAATCAAAACCTTCAAGTGCTGCTGCAACTTGGTCGTACACACCGTTCTTTTTAATAGAACCGCCACCGTAAACAACTAATACTTTTTGATCTTTTGCGATCAAATCAGTAAGTGCGGCAATTTGTTGCTGACCAAATTGAATTAAAGTGGGATTTACGTAGCTAAATTTCATTATTTTGCTCCTAAAGGGGACGGTTAATTACTAAACACTTTATCAATTCTTAAACAAATAAAGTATTGATAGATGCATAATAATGGCATAGCGCATATATAAAAAGCCTAATACCTGTCAAAAGCTTGCCTAAAACTATCAGCGTTGTTATTTTATGCCAAATACCGTTAATTTAAGCTGTTCTTATGACGACCATCGCCACTTTGTTACAACAATACGCAGATCATAATAAATTGCTCAGCTTTGAAGGTACCATGGAAACTATTATTCCAGGGGTGTACTTTCATCGCGCGACAAAAAGCTCAGCGCGTCAGCCGCTTATTTATAATTCAGGTATTATTATCGTTGGCCAAGGACATAAAATTATTCACTTCCCTGAGCATCAAATTCAGTATGGTGCAGGCGATTATTTAGTACTAGGTGTGCCCGTTCCACTAGAATGTGAAGCGTTTACTGATAATGAATTGCCGGTAATGGGTATTGCAATTGATATAAACCCAGTCATGCTGCACAAATTGGTTAGCCAAATGATGCAACATAAGCCTATTTCACCACCGTTAACGCAAAGCGGAGCGGTACAAAGTGCCGCTTTAGATATGGCCATGGAGCAAGTCACTCACCGACTGTTAACAGTGTTAAACAATCCGCTTGAGGCTGAGGTATTTGGTGGCGATATAGTTAAGGAATTAGTATTTAAAGTACTGTGTGGCCCTCAAGGGCATACCTTAATTGGGCTTGCAATGCACGATGGCCATTACGCGCGCATAGCGCGTACTTTATCAACATTACATAGTAATTACGCAAGCCCTATTACCGTAGAGCACTTAGCTGAAGAAGTGAATATGAGTGTGTCATCTTTTCACCGTGCTTTTAAACAAGTTACGTTTGAATCCCCTTTGCAGTATTTAAAAAAAGTACGCTTAGCTAAAGCAAAAGAATTAATAACCACCTCTGGCAGTAAAGCTAACGAGGCCGCATTTAAAGTAGGTTACACCAGTGCGTCACAATTTAGTCGTGAGTTTAAACGCCACTTCAATAAAACCCCCAGTGAAATACATGTGTGATTAAAAATAACCCATTCTTGCGCTAAGTCATTATTTAAATACTTTATCATTAGACTTTGTTAATATGACTTAAAAGTATTCGTCTACTTAGTAATGATATATTGTACGATAAAGACAAGGAGTTATTTGAGCATGTTAAGCGCTCTCATGGTTAGGTTTAGCATTTTTATATGCGCTTTTACTCTGCTATTTAGTAGCGTTACTTTTGCGCAAGAGCATTGCCAGCTCAGTGTAAGAGCAACAAACACATCGGTGTCTTTGTCCAAAGAAGTTGTCTCAAATATTAAGCTTAAAAACGGTATCAATCATCTCGAATTAAGCTGTAACTTAAACCAAGGCGGGGTGTTTTCATTTACTCGTCCTGCACTTAAAGACTTTTCGTGGCAGCAAAATTCAGTATATAAAATACCTTTAAAAACCAATCAGATGGCAATTTTAATGGACCCAGGCGTTTTTACTGCCCAGCTTACGGTTACTACCTCAGCAGCTTATACCCCACGCTTTACTTGGTCAGATACACAGCCTTTTGTCGAAAAAATTCAACGCTACAACCTTATTTTTGGCATTTTTTATGGTCTTTGCGCCACGCTTATTTTTTATGCACTAATTATAGGGCACGGCATAAAAGACCCTCTTTTTAAACTGTATGGCATTTATATTTTTTGCATCGCTAGTTTTATATTCTTTCAAGAAGGACAGCCTTATTTATTTACACAGCAGTACTACTCTGTGTACGTAAGCCATCTTTACACGTTAAGTATTGGCTTAACTATAATCAGTGCTACATGGTTTATGAGCGCACTATTGGAGCTACCTAAATACTTTCCAAAGATAAGCAATACATTAAAAGTTGCCGCCTTATGCGTACTGACTTTGTGCTTACAAAAAATAGCCCTCGATCTGCCACTAATAACCAATATTACCTCTGCAGTAACCGGCTATTTATCATTATTTATTGTCATGACTATTTTTATCCTCAGCGCGATACAAACAAAGTACGGTGTTAATGAAGCAAACTTGGTATTTATAGCACTGGCAAGTGTGTTTATTAGTATGGTGTTTAGAGTACTACTAACCGATTACAGCCCGTTCATTCAACGCTATGGATTTGTTATAGCGTTTACAATTGAATCTTTATTACTGGCTATTGCCGTCGGCAGACGAATTCAAAGGTTAAGTTATGCAAAAAAACAAGCTGAACGACACGCTAACTTTGATCACTTATGCCATATATACAATCGTCGCGGTTGGAGCTTAAAAGCAAACGACTTACTAGCAGAGCACAAGCAACGAGGAGGCGTTTTATGTTTTTTATATATAGATTTAGACCGTTTTAAAGCAATTAATGATACTTATGGTCATGATGTGGGCGACAAAGTACTGTGCAAAGTTGCAGAGTCACTTAGTCAACATATGCGCACTGAAGATGCCGTTGGCCGCTTAGGAGGCGATGAATTTGTGGCCATGGCATTATTTAATAGCAACGAAAAAATTAACCAGCGAGTTAACACCCTAGAGCAACAATTAAACCAGTTAACTATAGAGCATCAGGGCCATACCATTTCCATTTACGCCAGTGTTGGGCAAACTAGCTATACTCAGCCACCTGATAACTTAGACACAGTTTTAAAAGCGGGTGATGAAGCGATGTATAAACAGAAATTACAAAGAAAGGCGAAGCAGACTGAAAAAATGGTAGTCGCCGCTATTTAAAAACATAAAACATGAGCTAGTCAATAAGACTAGCTCAGCTACAGTCTAATCCTTTTTAAATAGTACCTCAGGATTAACCATGGTTTTCATTTCGAGCACGTTACCGTTAGGATCTTCAATAAAAAAGGTTTCTTGCTCAAACTCATCACCAACAAAACGACGGTAAGGCTGATCTAAATATTCAAGGCCGGCATCGGCAATGCGTTGCTTAAGTCCTTGAAACTCACTTTCTGATAAATGTATACCAAAATGTGGTACAGCCACAGCGCCCATATCAACGTCGTGACGAACCGTAGGTAAACGCTCAACACTTTGATGCAGAGTTAATTCATTACCCCAAAAATCAATGTCTACCCATCGCCCCGCTTCACTATTGCCGGTTTTACAGCCGAGTACGTCACAGTAAAACGCTTTCGCTTTTTCAAGATCACCAGCAGGGATAGCCAGATGTAAACAGTTAGACATAAATTACCTTAGGTTATAACTTTTAATATATGAAATATGCTGCATTATACATAATTTGCAATTTATAGAACATTAACAGTGTTATTTTTAGTCATTCGTTGCATATTGCTAATCTTCAATAGTAATAATTCACCTTTTAACAGTGGTATATCGATTTTAGTCTTAAATCGCAGTTTTTAACTATTAAAGCTAAAACTGATACATTATTATGTGCGCGCCATGACTAAATTCATACTTTTAAAATTCATCACCTTTTTTATCGGCTGCTTGTCGTGTTTTGTAATGCATAGCACATTCGCATTACCTATTGTTGTATCTGCCGGTTTAACAGGGCTTATCGGTTCATTTATTCCATTTCCTGCAGATTACAAAAACCACCCATACGCTGCTATTTATGCAGGCAGTTTTGCCGGTATGTGCTCCACTAATTTAATTAATGAATACTGGGAAATTGCGATTATTTCTGCCATTGGTGCTGTTTTATACACACTTACCATTAATGTATTTGCGGGGTTTGGCGGACGGTTAGGTAGCATTGCATTTGCTAGCGTCGCCTTATTTGTTTTAGCCAAGGAGTTAATAATATGACACTTATTTATCCGCTGCTTGCATTGTTAGGGGCGTTTTTAACCTTTTACTTGGCTAAACATAATCGCTTTGATGGGATCCGAGCCTCTGCAGCTCTATCCATTATTGCCTATTTAATATTTGCACAATTTAGTTTCAACGCTGAGCTATATAGCATCGTCTTTTTTGGCGGCACATTTATTGGCATGAGTGCCCCTCACCGCTTTGGTGTGTATACGCTTGCCAGTTCAGCAATTATATTTTCACTGTTTTTTGCCTATTTAGTGCCTATTCTTGATGGTTTTGGTGGTGCTTTGGGAATTAGTGCATTTTTATCCGTATGTATTTGCCACGTATTTATTTTACTTGGCGCACCGCGCAGTAAAAAAACTAAAATTTAAACGCTTTCTTGAATAAAAATTCAATAAAATCTTACACCTATTAAATTGTATAAAAATAACCCATGTTTTTTTGATCAACAATGCAAACTGCTTCGTAATATTCACAAAGCTGTAACACTGTAACATTCGATTAAAGGAACAATTATGAATAAAGTATTTAAGCTCGGTGCTCTCATACTTCCCTTGTTACTCATTCAAGGTTGTAGTAGCGATGACGATAACAACGCCCCAGTAACTGTAGATCCACAACCCGCTGTTTCAGTCTTTGACGCCGCACAGGACTCTGGAGATTTCACCACCCTTGTTGCAGCACTTGAAGCAACCGGTCTAGATGAAACCCTTGATGATTTAACTACTAGCTTTACTGTATTCGCCCCAACTGATGATGCATTTGCGTTACTAGGCGAAGAAACCATTAATAACTTATTAGCTGATACAGACACGCTTAGTTCAATTTTAACTTACCATGTGGTCTCTGGCAGAGTTGATGCACAAACTGCTATTGGTTTAGCGGGTACTACCGTTGAGACTGTTAACGGACAAAGCATTGCTTTATCTTTAAGTGGTGAAAATTTATTAGTAAATACTAGTACAGTAACAATGACTGACATTGTGACTGACAACGGAATTATTCATGTTATAGATGCAGTGCTCACACCTAAAACAGTGTCAGAAACTGCGCCAACCAACAATATTATTGAAACAGCTCAGCAAGCTGGCGATTTTAGTACCTTGCTAGCAGCACTTGATGTTGCAGGTTTAACCGCTGCGCTGTCTGATGAATCATCACAGTTTACGGTATTTGCACCGACTGATGCCGCGTTTGAAGCGGTAGGCAGTAAAATGATTAACACGCTGCTCGCCAACCCAGATGTATTGGGTGATATCTTAAAACAACATGTTTTATCAGGCTCTGTAGACTCTGTAACGGCTATGTCTTTAAATGGACAGTCGGCTGAAACTCTGCTTGGGAATACTCTCCCTATCGCGATAAATGCAGACACCAATATGTTAATGTTTGGCGGTGCGAACGTGGTGGTGACTGACATAGAAACCACCAACGGCGTTATTCATGTAATCGATTCTGTGATCGTTGGCGATGTCGCACTACCAGAGAGCTTTGGCACCATAGCTGATGTTGCTACTGAAAATGGTAGTTTTACAACATTACTCGCTGCACTAGCAGCAACAGGTTTAGACACTGTTGTGAGCGACCCTACAAATACATTTACTGTATTCGCACCTACTGATGCCGCGTTTAATGCTCTAGGCGAGGACACACTAAATGCGCTTTTAGCAGATACAGACACATTACGCGATATTTTACTTTACCACGTTGTTGCTGACGCAAATGTACTGTCAGATGCAGCGGTAACTATTGCTAATAGCGAAAACAACAAAGTAGAAATGGCAAATGGTGACATGGCTGCTTTATCGTACGTGAACAGCTCACTGTTTATTAACGATGCAGCAGTGAAAGCAGCGAATGTAACTGCTGATAACGGCGTAATTCATGTACTTAATAAAGTGATTATGCCGCCGGTTGAAGTGGGTACTCCGACTAAAACAATTGCTACAGTGGCTACTGAAACACCTGCATTGTCTACTTTGGTCACTGCACTACAAGCAGCATCACTGGTAGATACTTTTAACGATACCACAAAATCATTTACAGTATTTGCACCGACAAATGCTGCATTTAATAAAATTCCTACCGCTGATTTAAACGCTTTATTAGCTGACACTACTGCACTAACTAGTGTACTAACTCAACATGTTTTAGGCGCTCAAGTGGGTAGTACAGATGCATTTGCAGCCAATGGAAAAATGGTTACTACCCTTGCCGAAAATATGTTGAGCGTAAACATTGTTGACTTTACCAGCACCGAAAATACAGCAACAGACAGCATTGCTTACGATACAACTAACAACCGTTTAGTAACAGGTATGGCCGGTGCAATGCCAGGTAAAACAGTTTATGTGTTCGACAATGATTTAGGTGAGGCAATGAGCGTGTGTGAAGGTGGATGCGCAACAACATGGCCACCTGTTCTTGGCACTGCAGCGTCAATTGAAAATGTGCCAGGTTTATCGTTAATTGCTCGCTCAGATGACAGCATGCAAGTCGCTTATCTTGGTCGTCCTTTGTACACTTACGCAGGTGACACCGCTGTAGGTGATAACAATGGCCAAGCCGTGAACAATATTTGGTGGCAAGTAAGCTTGCCGGCTACATCATTACAAGTAGCGGGTAGTAATGTAACAACTACTGATATTTACACCAGTAATGGCGTTGTTCACTTAATTGATACAGTGATCACAACAGCTAAATAAATTAAGTTTTACTGTGAGATAAGCCAGGAGTGATGCTATTTACTCCTGGCTTTTATATATAAAAATAGGCTTACTTATTACTACTTTGAGAGCTTGTTGGGTAACCAAATACTACTTTTAATTTAGCTTTTAACCCGTTTGCCCTATAGCTACTTTTAACGAGATGCTGCCACTGATGAAAGGTAATTTTAATCGGGTTATTACTGTTTAGTTGGCCAATAATTCCGTATTTACACGGCTTATTTTCATCCTCTTCTACATAAGTGCCAAATAATTTATCCCAGATAATTAAAACGCCAGCGAAGTTTTTATCTAAGTAGCCATTATTTATAGCGTGGTGCACCCGATGATGCGATGGGGTATTAAATACGCTTTCAAACCAACCCAACTTTTTTACCACTTGGGTATGAACAAAAAATTGATACGCTAAATTAAGGGCAACTACGGCAAAAACAATCACAGGTTCAAAACCAAGTAATATCATCGGCATCCAAAACAGCCACATGCCCGCAAGCGGATACATTAAACTTTGTCTAAACGCAGTAGTAAAATTCATTCTCGTAGAGCTATGATGTACGACATGTGCTGCCCATAACCAATGTATATGGTGTGATGCACGATGAAACCAATAATATAAAAAGTCTTGCAGTACAAAGGCACCTAATACGGTCAGTACCGTCAATTCAATATCAAATAACCGAAACTGATACAGCCAGTAAAAAAACGGCATTAGCACTATTAACGCAATAGCATCAGCGCCTTGGTGTAATAAAGCAAGTAACGCGTTGGCTAAGCTGTCTTTTATATCGTAATAACGCCTAAATTTAATAAACTCAATAGCAACAAATAGCAAAAAAATAGGGCTCAGTGCGAGTAAAATAATTTCAATGCTCATACAACACGCTCCTGAAAATAACGGGCTATTTTTTTAAGTGCTTGGCTAATATCTTTTTTCATAAAAAAAGTCAGTATAAAATCAGGTAGCCAAAAAGGTGCAATGCAACGAATATGATAGCTAATCTCGGTGAGTGATGGATCTTCGTTATTGGTATTTAAGTAAATATCACCACGATGCTGTGCAACGGGCTTGCTGCCTATAATACGGTAACTAATATGACTATTATCTGCGGCTATTATTTGCTCTTTAAAGGTAGAGCCTTGCATTTTTATTTCTCTAATCGTGCCTTTCCCACCACTTATTTCACCCGGTTCTTGTGGTGTTAGTAGTTTAAAGTGAGCATTAAAAAACCGCCCTAAATCGGCATGCGCTAGTAATACGCTGCGTATTTGCTCAGGCGTTGCTGCCACAGTACGCTTAACCTTTATTTCCACCATGACCTTTGCCCTATTATTTTTATAGATCACTAGCATATAAAAATATGCCGTGGCAAACTTGCGATTAGATGACTATTTTTTAGCTTTAGGCGACAAATGAAAACCTTAGCCGATCATTACTTTTGTAGCTGTTTGGATTACCTTGAAGCCAAGGGCTTAGCTAGTCATGCGGTTTTAAACGCGATTGAATTTAATGAGTATACTAATAAGCAATCACAACAATTGGCGCCGCGGATCAGTTTAAAAAGCTATAATGCGTTGCTTAACTATGCACAACAAGCGTTAAACGACCCCCTATTTGGCTTTGAATTAGGGAAAAAAATACGCACCGCTGATTTTGGTATATTAGGGTATTTAATTGAATCGAGTACTAATTTAGCCAGTGCAATTACTGCACTGCTCAATTACGACAGCCTAGTAGCTAACATTGGTCGCGCCCAGTTTGAGCAACAACAAACATTGTGTAAAATAACTTGGTTAGCCGATCCACAATGTAGTCCACAGGCTGTTTTACGAAATATGACAGCATGGGTCAGTGTGGTACGCCAACTACTTAATCCACAACTTTCTCCTAGCTGCGTGTATTTTTCAACACACTTTTCAAACACCGAGCAACAACGATTAACTGATTGGTTTAATTGCCCAGTAAAAGCTGGAGCTAGCTTTAATCAAATCGAGTTTCCAAGTAATTACTTAACTCTGCCCTTTAAAACCGATAACAGCCAAATCAACGCGATGCTAAAGCAAATGTCAGAGCAACAGCTCTCCCAATTTAAAAGTCAGCAATTATTAACAGAAAAAATTAATCATATTTTAATGGCAAAACATGACTTACAAGATTGCTCTTTGCTTAGAACAGCCGCCGCCTTAAATATGACGCCACGCACAGTACAACGCTATTTAAAAAAAGAACAAACCACCTTTGCTAAACTGCTTGAAGAGGAGCAAAAACGACGTTTATTAACCTATATTCCTCATTATTCGTTAAATAATATCGCATTTATGCTGGGATTTAATGATCAAAGCTCTTTTAATCGTGCCTTTAAACGCTGGTATCATTGCTCACCTCGACAGTTCATAAAAAACAATAATTAAACATCTTAATTACTTAAAATACACATTTACAATATACCTTCTTCTTAATTTTCTTTACACTAGCATTATTGTATTGCCTAAAAGACAATTATTTATGCTTGTGCGTATGGTGTTAACTGTTTTTGTATTGGTTTTTTATAGCGCGGTTTGTAACGCCAATCCAGTTACTTTCATCGCTGAAGATTTACCGCCTTATCATTTTAAAAATCCCCAAGGTGAAACGCAGGGCGCATTGGTTGATATCGCAAAAGCTGTACTAAAAGGGACTGATTTAACAGCAAAGTTTGAAATAATGCCAATGGCTAGAATGTTTCAGCAGCAACAAGCCAACCCTAATGCCATTATGCTGTCACTGCTAAAAACACCAAACAGGCATCATCAATTTAAGTGGCTGGGTAAAGTTTACTTTGCAGACGCATACCTCGTTAGCTTACGCAGCCATAAAGATGAAGTGATTCATTTAAACTTCGCTAAAGAATACAAAGTAGCCACTATTCGCGGCTACTCTGCACAGACCTATCTAGAAGCCCAAGGTTTTACTGAAAATGAAAACTTGGTATTAGTGAGTTATTATCAGCAGCTCTGGAAAATGCTATATAAAGATCGTATCGACTTTGTCGTTACTAACACGCTCACACTTGAAAACGAATTAAAGCGCAGCGGGCTCGACCCTCATTTAATTTCAAAGCGCATCCATTTAGATGAATTACCTTCTTCTTTGCATTTTGCAGCCAGTAATCAACTTGACTCACACACAGCAAAAATTATTAGCGATAGGTTAAATGCCATCAAAGAAAGCGGTGAATATCAACAAATTTTAAATAAATGGCAACTTCCTATGCCAAAAAAACTTTAATACTCAGCGGGCAAGGAACTCTGTGCTAAATAATTTTTTAATGAGGCAAACAAAGGTGAAGGCAAGTTATTAATATCGCACCAACGCCACTGCAAACATTTATGTGGCTCTTTATTTACCACTTCACCACCTTCATAGTCTGCTTGCACATATAAAGTAATATAATGTTTGTTCTCTTTGCTAAATATATCGTTGGTAAAATCGAGTTTTCGAATATTAGTAACATCAAGGCCCGTTTCTTCTGCTACTTCACGCACAGCACATTGCTCAACCGTTTCACCAAATTCTAAGTGCCCACCAGGAGTTGCCCACGTATTTGCACCATGCGCGCCTATCCGTTCACCCAGTAGAATTTTATTATCATGCATTACTATTACTGCAACGCCTACCCTGACCATTTGATTCATTCTTTTATCCAATTACTCTTCATTAATTACAGTTACATTTTACATTAGTTGGTACCTTTTAGTTCCATACAATCATTACGTTAACCAAAAAACAAAAGTGTCGCTCACTATTTAACCGACCATGGTCGAATATCGCTATTGATAAAAAGCGCTTAGTTTTAAATTACGTTAGATTATATTTTTCTCAGGAGCCTTTATGTCAGGTGAATACAAACAACATTACAACGAGTTTAAACAAGACCCGGCAGCGTTTTGGTTATCACAAAGTAAGCGACTTCCTTGGTACAAGGCTCCAGAAACAGCATATACACAAGATCAACAAGGACTGCACCACTGGTATGCAGACGGCCAACTTAACAGCTGTTTTTTAGCATTAGACCAACATGTAATCGCTGGGCATGGGAATGAGACCGCCTTAATTTATGACTCACCGGTTACCAATAGCAAACGCAGTTTTAGCTATTTACAACTGCAGCAAGAGGTCGCTAAATTTGCAGGGGTAATGCAGTCTTTAGGGGTGACTAAAGGCGACCGCGTAGTGATTTATATGCCTATGATCCCCGAGGCAGTAATTGGTATGTTAGCCTGCGCCCGAATTGGCGCTATTCATTCTGTTGTATTTGGTGGCTTTGCAGCGCATGAATTAGCGGTACGGATTGACGATGCCAAGCCCAAATTGGTACTCAGTGCCTCTTGCGGTGTAGAAGTAAATACCGTAATTGAATACAAAGAATTACTCGATAACGCGCTTGAAGCTGCTAGCTATAAAGTTGAACACTGTATTATTTATCAGCGTGAACAAGTCACTGCTCCGCTAACGGCTAATCGCGACATAAACTGGGCAGATGCAATGCAAACGGCCACACCGGTTGAGCCTGTTGCGGTCAGTGGTGATCATCCGCTTTATATTTTATACACCTCAGGCACAACAGGGACACCTAAGGGTGTGGTGCGTGAAAATGGCGGTCATGCGGTTGCTATGCATTACAGTATGGAAACCGTATATGGCATGAAACCGGGTGACGTGTTTTGGGCCGCCTCTGATATTGGCTGGGTAGTAGGCCACTCATATATTGTGTATGCGCCACTTATGTATCGATGCGCAACTATTTTGTTTGAAGGAAAACCAGTTAGAACTCCCGATGCCAGTGCTTTTTGGCGCGTAGTAGAAGAATACAAAGTGAATGCTTTATTTAGTGCCCCCACTGCGTTTCGCGCGATTAAAAAAGAAGACCCCAATGCCGAAGGATTTAAGAAGTATGATACGTCTAGTCTGAAACGATTATTTTTAGCCGGAGAGCGTTTAGACCCACCTACCTACGATTGGCTCAAAGAAAAAACAGGCTTACCGGTACTTGATCATTGGTGGCAAACCGAAACCGGCTGGGCAATTGCGTGTAACCCTGTAGGCATTGAACACCTGCCTACAAAAGCCGGAAGTTCAACGGTTGCAACGCCTGGATTTGACGTACGAATTTTAGATATGAATGGGGATAAATGTGCCCCTAATGAGCAAGGTGCGGTTGTTATAAAACTGCCTTTACCGCCGGGCTGTTTACCAACAATTTGGCAAAATACGGCTCGTTTTAAGGCTGGTTATTTGGCCGAATACGATGGCTACTACTTATCTGGTGATGGTGGTTATATTGATGACGATGGTTACCTCTTTATTATGGGTCGCACCGACGATGTGATTAATGTTGCAGGGCACCGTTTATCCACTGGTGAAATGGAAGAAATTGTTGCCGCGCACCCAGCTGTAGCTGAATGTGCAGTATTTGGTATTAGTGATGCGCTAAAAGGGCAAAACCCAATGGCGATGGTGGTGCTAAAAAATGATTTTCATGGCTCACATAAAGAGGTAGAACAGCAATTGGTGCAAACCGTTCGTAATCAAATTGGCGCTATTGCATGCCTTAAAAATATTATGTGTGTAGAGCGGTTACCAAAAACCCGTTCTGGCAAAATTTTACGTAAAAACCTGCGGCAGTTAATTGATGGTGAAGAACTGCAAATACCCTCAACCATAGATGATCCAAGTATTTTTGAAGAGCTTAGCCAGCAACTCGAGCATAGTAAACTGTAACTACACAATGTAAAAAGTCTTAAATAGACTTTTTACATTACAGCTGCTTAACTACCAGTAATTAATAATAACGCCCTTATGGAGTATTAATGACAGGAACACGCGCACAGCTGCGAGATTTTTTACTGCAATGGTTTGGCGATTATTTTCCGGGGAGCCCTTTTTTATGGTACGACCTGATTGTATTGGCTTGGATTGCGCTATTTGCATTAATATTACACCTTATTTTAAGGCTGATTTCTCAGCGCTTAGTTAAAAACCGTTTTAGCGAACAAGCAGCGCAACCCGATAGTAAAAGTCCTTTATATTCAGCAAAGAAGCTCGCTCGTAATATCTCATTTGTTTTACAAGGAGCGGTCGTTGTTATTCAGGCGCAACTATGGATACCCGAAGGCACTACGTTTTTGTATTTGATTCAAATGATCACCGATCAGTGGATCATTTTATTTGCCTTGCTTTCGCTGTTTTCGTTACTGGATATATTTCAAGCAATTTCCGATAAGCGCCCCCTAAGCGCTCACTTTCCGCTGCGCGGCTTTTTGCAAACAATTAAGCTTATTGCCAGTGTATTAACTGCCATTTTAGCCGTTTCGTTGTTGATGAATAAGTCACCATTAATTTTACTAAGTGGCTTAGGCGCTCTGTCTGCGGTGTTATTACTGGTATTTAAAGACGCTATTTTAGGATTAGTAGCAGGTATTCAGCTCTCTGCCAATAATATGCTGGCGGTAGGTGACTGGTTAGAAATGCCTAAGTACGGCGCCGATGGTGATGTTATTGATATTGCGTTAACCACAGTTAAAGTAAGAAATTGGGATAAAACCATTACTACCATTCCTACTTATGCGCTTATCTCCGACTCATTTAAAAATTGGCGCGGTATGTCAGACTCTGGTGGACGCCGGATAAAACGCAGTATTCATCTTGAAATGAGTAGTGTGCACTTTTTAGATGAAGCCGCACTTGTTGCTCTTAAAAAAGCTGACTTGCTAAGCAATTATCTTGAAAGTACGCTATCGACTATTAACGAGCAGAACACGACTAAAAAAGTAGATATGAGCTGCACTTTAAATGGCCGCAGGCTCACTAATGTGGGTACATTTCGTCACTATTTGGTGGCGCTATTAAAACAGCACCCGCATATTCATCAGGGTATGACCTTAATGGTAAGGCAATTAGCGCCAACAACCCAAGGGTTACCCATTGAGATTTACGCATTCACCAATACCACCAATTGGGGTGAATATGAAAATATTCAGTCAGATATATTTGATCATATATTAGCGGTTTTACCCGCCTTTTCGTTACGTGCCCATGAAGCACCAACAGGAAGCGATATTCGCCAACTAATTAAATAACCTGAACTCTGGGTAATAGGTTTAATTAACTTACTACATTTACATTTACTAAAATGTCATACATTTGGTTAAAAAATGTCGATAAAAGCCATTAAAATTAGTTTTAAAGCATTGTTTTTAAATAATTAATAAGCATTAAAGTAGTAATATTTTTCAATATGAATACAATAAGCCTTTATTTTTTAGACATCGGTCTTTGGAGCATGGGTTGTTAAAATTAGCAGGAGTTAAATCAACTTCTTTGAGCCTTTTAGGGCTATGTGGCTTATTTTTATTATTAGTTCAGTTTCAAGTTCAATGGCAAAGTAAGCTCTCTCTTATTAATAACCTTGTTTATCCATTACTGGTTATTACTGCTGTATTTGCTACTCAGTTTAATCGAAGTCGAGTTGCACTGCTTTGTGCATTTTGGGTGATTTATTTATCTTCATTAGACTACGCTTTACCTTGGTCTGACTGGCTCAAAGCGCAACCTGACTGGACCTTATTATGCGCTGCAAGTTTATTAATGTTATTAGCAGTCATAAAAGATAGAGCGCTTTTATCAATACACACAGTAACTCGCAGTTTACTTGTTATTGTTTGCGGCGGTGCTGCGTTTGCTTGGTTAGCACTGAGCCAACATTTACAAGAACTAACAATACAATCCTCTTTTTATACTCAACTACTTCCTTACTTTCCCATTGTTTTACCGCTTTCAATAATTGGCGGCTTGCTTATTTGGCAAAGCTTGAGGGCTCATAACCTGACTCAAACCGCCTTATTAATTACCTTTATTGTATGGTGCCTTAATCAGCAACACATTATTGATTTTCCTTGGTCTGTAATAGCCGTGCTTATGGCTTCTTTGTATTTATTGGCAGTGAGTACCGACTCTTATTATTTAGCCTATAGAGACGATTTAACCAGCTTACCAACGCGGCGAGCACTTAATCAGCTTGCTTTATCATTAGGGCGAAAATACACCGTTGCTATGCTCGACATTGACCACTTTAAAAAATTCAACGATACCTATGGCCACGATATTGGCGACCAAGTGTTAAAGCTAGTGGCGGCTAAAATGGCTGGCATTAAAGGGGGTGGCAAAATTTACCGTTATGGTGGAGAAGAATTTACGGTGGTGTTCCCGCGTAAAACAGCCGAGCAGTCAATCCCTGAGCTAGAAACACTGCGCGAAAATATTGCCACCTACGACATGGTGATCAGAAACCCAAAACGCACCGATAAAAAATCTCGCAAAGGTAAACAGCCAAGTGACAACAAAACGGTAAACGTGACGGTTTCTATAGGTGTAGCACAAAGAACAGCAAAACAAAGCTTTGATGAAGCATTAAAAAATGCCGATTTAGCCCTTTATAGAGCTAAAAAGAAAGGCAGAAATAACGTTAGCGAGTAATGCTTTTAACGTGGCACGCTAACTTAATAATAGCGTGCCCAAAGGCAACTAAATTTAACTACAACTTATTGCTTTTCCAAAACCGCTTTTAAATTATTTAATGCCGAGACAGAAAAGCCACGGTCGTAAAAGTAAATAATTTTGCCACTCTCATCAAGCAGTATTACACGGCTGTTATTAGGATTTTCGTTGCCAGTAAATGCCTGAACTTTATCGCCATCTTTGTAAATTGTGATCACCCCACCCCACAACTCTTTTGGGATCCCCTTACGCATGCCGCTATCAATTAAGGTACTAAACATACGAGGAAGCATACCCTGAATAGTTGGCAACTCATAGGCCGTTACATCCACTGCAGTCATATCTAAACCAATAAGCCAACGATCAATATCAAACTGGCTATCTTGTTTATAACCAATTAATAGCAACGTATGTGGGTTGTTAAAGTCATCAGGAATAGTGAATAACTGTTGCTCTAAGCTTTCTCCTGTAACAGTGGGAAATTGCTTACCAAGTAGCGCTTGATTTGGATACTGGGTTGAACATCCGCTAACCACTAAAACCATCACCAGCGTCATTATTGCCTTTAACATACCTTTACTCCCTATTTTTAAATAAAACTAAAGTGAACACGTTGACCAATTAATTCGTATCAGACTTACGCTTTAAACAAGGCTTACGATCTATAGTAAACCCTATAAATTAAAGAAAATACAAGCATATGAATAAGCTTGTACAATAAAACGCTGATTCGTTATACTTTAATATTATTACTATATTCCTTTTAATTCTATCCCATAGCGAAAGTGTATTTTGTTAACGTCTTACAAAGCGTTAAAGTGCCGCGCTAATTCACAGCTATAAAAGAGGGTACCATGTCGCTTGCTGTATTATTAATGTTGGCATTATTTGTCGGTTTGCTGTTTGCTATTTATCTTGTTTCGCAAAAAAGCAGCTCTTTATCTCGTACCGTTTTATTTGGTTTAGTACTTGGTAGCGCCTTTGGTTTAGCTCTTCAATTTTTGTTTGCCCATTCCCCAGAAACCATTAAAGAAATACTCAGCTGGGTTAGCATAGTAGGTAAAGGCTATGTCGGGTTACTAAAAATGATCATCATGCCACTGGTATTGGTCTTTATGATTGCCGCTGTGGTTAAGCTTGAGAACCAAGGCTCACTGGGGAAAATATCCTTTATTAGCATCTCTGTTTTACTTTTTACCACCGCGATTGCAGCATTAATTGGTATTGCGGTAACGTATGGATTTGATTTGAGCATTGAAGGGCTTGTATCAGGTACTCGTGAAGCCGCTAGAATGGACACCCTGCAAAGCAAAGCAGCGAATGTGGCCGACTTAAGTGTGCCACAAATGCTACTTAGCTTTATTCCTGAAAATCCCTTTGCAGATTTAAGTAATCAACGTTCAACCTCTATTATTGCCACGGTTATATTTGGTGTACTTGTTGGTATAGCTGCGCGTAAAGTAATGCTTGAAAAAACAGAGCTTGCTAGCCCAATTCGTAACGGTGTAAACGCCCTACAAGCGACAGTAATGAGCTTAGTTCGCATGGTAATTGCTCTAACGCCTTATGGTGTTGCAGGTTTAATGGCAAGTGTTGTGGCAAACTCTAGTAGTAGCGACATTTTAAATTTACTTGCCTTTATTGTTGCTTCTTACGTGGCTATTTTATTAATGTTTGTTGTGCATGGTTTACTGCTTAGCTTAGTAGGTGTTAATCCAAAACATTACTTTGAAAAAATCTGGCCAGTGCTTACCTTTGCTTTTAGCTCACGTAGCTCAGCGGCATCGATTCCTATGAATGTAGATGTGCAAATTAACCAGTTAAAAGTGCCCCCAGCAATCGCTAACTTATCGGCTTCTTTTGGTGCCACCATAGGTCAAAACGGCTGTGCTGGTATTTACCCTGCCATGCTCGCGATGATGGTTGCGCCAAGTGTGGGGATAGACCCACTCACGTTTGAGTTTATTTTACCGCTTATTGGTATTGTGGTTATTAGCTCGTTTGGTATTGCTGGCGTAGGCGGTGGTGCTACTTTCGCAGCGTTGGTTGTATTACCTACCATGGGATTACCTATAGAGGTAGTGGCTTTACTTATTTCTATTGAGCCTTTAATAGATATGGCGCGTACCGCACTCAACGTGTCGGGTGCTATGACCTCTGGTGTGATCACCAGTAAGTTAATGAAAACTCAATAGCACTAAGTTTATTTAATAGCCCAGCCTACGCTGGGCTTTTTTATGCCTATAGCTCTGCAAAGCCTTCTTTGCGTATTTACAATTCATTTATTTAATCGATTAAATTTAATAAATCATTTTTATAGATTGCACTAATCGTTTTATTTCGCACACGGTTTTTACCCTCTTTACTATACTATCCTCACTGCTTAGCCATTCAGGCTTGTTTAACAACAACTTGAATGAAGTATTAGCCTACTGTTTTTTAATGAGTAGGCCCTATTTTTTAATACGCTTTGTATATAACGAAATTCGTTAACTTTAAGGAAGCTGACAATGAAAAACCGATCATTTACAAAAAAAGCGCTTGTTGGATTTATAAGTATGGCACTTATGTCTGGCTCTGCTTTTAGCCAAGAAAAACCACAAATGTCTAAGCCACAAGGTGCTGTAGGCATGGGTGAGGCAAAAATGGGCGCAATCAGAACCAACCAATTTTGGTGGCCAGATCAACTTAACCTATCTCCTCTTCGCGATCATGATCTACGTTCAAACCCTTACGGTGCCGACTTTAATTATGCAGAGGCATTTAACAGTCTAGATTTAGACACTGTAAAAAGTGATATCGACGCTCTACTAACTCAATCTCAAGATTGGTGGCCAGCAGACTTTGGTAATTATGGCCCATTTTTTATTCGTATGACCTGGCACAGTGCTGGTACCTACCGTACGCTTGATGGCCGTGGTGGCGCTGGCGGTGGACAACAACGTTTTGAACCACTTAATAGTTGGCCAGATAACGTAAGCTTGGATAAAGCGCGCCGTTTACTTTGGCCAATCAAACAAAAATACGGTGAAGCCCTTTCATGGTCAGACTTAATCGTATTAGCGGGTAACGTTGCCCTAGAAAATATGGGATTTGAAACCTATGGTTTTGCTGGTGGTCGTACTGACGATTGGGAGCCAGACATGGTTTACTGGGGTCCTGAAGTAGAAATGCTTGCCAGCGACCGTGAAGATGCTGACGGCAAATTAGAACGCCCATTGGGTGCAACACACATGGGCTTAATTTATGTAAACCCAGAAGGGCCTAAAGGGGTTCCTGATCCTATTGGGTCAGCTAAGAACATTCGCGTTGCGTTTTCTCGCATGGCGATGAACGATGAAGAAACACTCGCACTTATCGCCGGTGGTCACACCTTTGGTAAAATGCATGGTGCGCACAAACCTAAAGACTGTGTAGGTGCAGAGCCTGCTGCAGCAGGTATTGAAGAGCAAGGTTTAGGCTGGAAAAACAAATGTGGTAAAGGCCACTCTGAAGATACCGTATCTAGTGGTTTAGAAGGCGCATGGACACAAGCACCTACCCGCTGGTCATCACTGTACTTAAGCAACCTACTTAACTTTGAGTGGAAACAAACTCGCAGCCCTGCAGGCGCTATTCAGTGGATCCCAACAGATGAATCATTACATAACGCCGTACCTGATGCGCACGTTAAAGGTAAATTTAACCCACCGGTAATGACTACGGCCGATTTAGCGTTAAAATTTGATCCTGAATATCGCAAAATTGCAGAACGCTTTTTAAATGACCCTAAAGAGTATCAACTTGCCTTTGCTAAAGCATGGTACAAATTAACTCACAGAGATATGGGACCACCACGTAACTTTTTAGGTAAAGAAGTACCAAAAGACGACTTAATTTGGCAAGACCCTATCTCAGCAGAAACTCAATCAAACATTGATGCTGGTGCAGTAAAAGAGCTTAAAGCCGCTATTTTAGACTCAAACCTAAGTGTACCTGAGTTAGTACGTGTGGCATGGGCATCGGCTGCCAGTTACCGTGATTCAGATATGCGCGGCGGTGCCAACGGCGCACGTATTGCGCTAGCACCACAAAAGGATTGGGCAGTAAATAATCCAGCAGAAACCGCAAAAGTACTTAAAGTATTAAAAGCGATTCAAGCTGACTTTAACGACAGCTTATTTAGCAAAAGCCATGTATCGCTTGCTGATTTAATTGTACTTGGTGGTAATGCAGCGATTGAAAAAGCAGCCAAAGATGCAGGCTACTCAGTAGACGTGCCGTTTAATGCTGGCCGTGGCGATGCTACGCAAGCGCAAACTGACGTTAATGCATTTAGCTTATTAGAGCTGCCAGCCGATGGTTTTAGAAACTACTTTGATGCAGAGAAAAGCTATAAATCGCCAACAGAAATGCTGATTGATAAAGCGGATCAGCTTGACCTAACAGTTCCTGAAATGACTGTATTAGTCGGTGGTTTACGTTCACTTGATGCAAACTATAAAGGCACTGACTACGGCGTATTTACCGATAAGCCAGGTACCCTAAATAACGATTTCTTCGTTAACTTATTAGATATGTCGACGGTATGGAAAAAATCGTCAGATGCTGGCATTTATCAAGGCTTTGATCGTCAATCGGGGATGCAAAAGTACACCGCTACTTCGGTTGATCTGATTTTTGGTTCAAACTCAGAACTACGTGCAGTTGCTGAGGTGTATGCCTTTGATACATCAAAACAAAAGTTTGTAGAAGACTTTGTTGCAGCATGGACTAAAGTAATGAATTTAGACCGTTAATAACCATTAAGTAACACAACCACAGCGCTGCAATTAATTGCAGCGCTTTTTTATTGTAAAGCTACTTTAAAGCAAGCACTCGATCACGCAAGTCATCGGCACTCACATTTTCAGGTGCAACCGACTCACCAATCGCTACGCTTACCAACGACCATTTGGGTCTAGGTAGTCGCCACTTGGTTTTTCGGCTAAACATACTGCCCCATAATCCATCTAAATGAACAGGGATAACAGGCACAGGCGTGCGCTGAATTATTTTTTCAATGCCACGGCGAAACACATCAACTTCGCCATCACCGCTGAGCTTTCCTTCAGGAAAAATACCTACTAACTCACCACTTTCCAGTGTTTTAGCGATGTCATCAAAGGCTTTATTAAACGCCTTAGGGTTTGCCTTTTCACTATCGATTGGAATGGCTTTGGCCATTTTAAATAACCAATTAAGTGCCGGTGAATAGTAAATAGGTGCAAATACAACAAACCGAATTGGCCTAGGCGACGCCGCTAAAATAAACATCCAATCAACAAAGCTAACATGGTTACTTACCACTACCGCAGCCCCTTCATCGGGAATGTTAGGCTCGCCTTTAGTGCGCACCCGATACATGCAAATCGCTAAAATATAAATAATAAAGCGTAAAAAGAACTCAGGAACTTTGCTGTATATATAAACCGATATCAGTAAATTAAGCCCTGCTAATAACAACAGTAATTGTGAAATATTCCAGTGTAATAGCGTTAAAGTTACAATACTTAAAACGGCGCTGCCGACCATAAACAGTGCGTTTAATACATTATTAGCTGCAATCACTCGAGAACGGCTATCGGGGTGCGTACGCTGCTGAATGAGTGCATACAAAGGCACGGTATAAAACCCCGAGGCAATACCAATACCTGCCATCCAAACAAAATGCCAGAGCATATCGTCAGTATTAATTACTTGTTCAAGAGTAAGCTGCAACTCACTAACTTGGCGATAAAATTCAATACCAGGCTCTTGGCTTAGTAAATATAAAAATAAGGTAATTAACAGTGCACCAAAAGGCACAATACCTAACTCAATCCGTGAGCGTGATAGCTTTTCACAAAGCAAAGACCCCAATGCAATACTCAACGAAAACACCACTAAAGCAGCCGTCACCACCAACTCATCGCCTCCCATTACATGTTTTACGTAATTAGGGAGCGCCGTTAGTATCACCGCACCAATAAGCCAAAACCAGCTGATCCCTAATACTGACTTACCCACCGACTCGGTTTGTGCCTTAAGCGCATTAAAAACACTTTTGGTTGAAGTAATAGGGTTAATCGATACTTTTAAATTAGCATCATTGGCAGCACTTTTAGGAATAAATCGACTGCTCAAAAAGCCAATAACCGCTAGGCTCACTATTGCGATACTGATATAAATAGGGCCCGCTGCTTGGGTTATATAATAGGTGCCAAATACGGTGCCCAATAAAATAGCGACAAAAGTGCCCGACTCCACCAGCCCATTCGCTTTGGTTAGCTCATTTGGGGCCACATGTTGCGGTAAAATAGAGTACTTAAGCGGTCCAAAAAAAGTGCTTTGTAAACCCATTAAAAATACAGTACCTAACATTAACCAAACCTGCTCGGTTAAAATCGATACTACGCCCACCAGCATAATAGGAATTTCGCAAAACTTTACGATGCTGATCAGTTTTGATTTTTCCAACTTTTCTGCAATTTGCCCAGCCATGCCCGAAAATAAAAAGAACGGCAAAATAAATAATCCTGCCGCCAGATTAGAATAAAAGGCACCATCGGCTACCGTAGCAGCTTGAAAAATTAAAATAAGCAAAATTGATTGCTTATAAACATTGTCATTTAAAGCAGAGAAAAACTGCGTCACAAACAGAGGTAAAAACCGTTTACTGCCCAGTAAAGCTCCTTGAAATTGTTGTTTATTTTCCTTCATTACGGTCTCTTAACATTAGGTACAGCGGTTAGATTACCATTGTAGAAAAGAAATACGAACCCACTTTTTAAGTGTTTACTTATACACGGAAGTAAAACCGTTCCCCCTATAAAAATGACTAACAAATGAACAATGCGATTAAATCTTGCGTATAAGTTGTTTACGAGTTGTAAATAAAACATCTATGTTCTAAAACTAAAAGGTGACTAAAAAAGGAGCATCTTTATGCCAACTACAAACACGATAGAAAAAGACACTAAATTCGCACGCTGTTTAGAGTGCAACAAAGTAAATACATTTGCCGCTTTTCATTGGCTTTCGTTAGCGTTTAAAGATATGGCGCGCGCGCCCATGTTGAGTTTAATTTACGGTTTAATCTTCACGCTTATTCCGGTAGCGATTGTTTACTCTGTTGTACTTACCGACAGCCACTTAGCTATTTTACCTGCAACCGTTGCTTTTGCTTTAATCGGTCCGGTATTCGCCGTTGGCCTATACGATGTAGCCTGGGAGCTTGAAAAAGGCCACAAACCTACGTTAAGCCATTCATTAAAATCAATGTTTCGTAACCCTGTAGGTGAATGGGGGTTTGCGGTATTACTTATGGTAATTATGATTATTTGGATGCGCCTAGCTGCAATTGTGCATGCGTTATACCCAAACCACGCAAATCCTACCTTTGAAGAACTTTCGGCGTTTTTAACTATAGGCAGTATTATCGGCGGAATTTTATTGGTCAGTGTGTTTTCAATCTCAGCGTTTACCCCGCAAATTATGATGGAAAGACGCGTTGATATAATGACTGCCGTGGTTTCTTCAATCCACGCGGTTAAAGAAAACTTTGCTGCCATGGTGGTGTGGTCAATTTGTATATTTGTATTGGTAGCGCTGGGCTTTGCTGCAGGTGCAGCTGGATTCATTATTATTATGCCGCTACTTAGTTATGCTAGCTGGCACGGTTACATTGCGGTAATTAAAACTAAAAAACCACGCGGTTACGAGTAACACTTGTCGAAAAAATTTTAATCTCTTTCTATCATTCACTTAATTAAATGCTTTTGGGCATTTAGTTAAGTGACTCCTCTCTCCTCCTGTTTATTAAATCCGCAAAAACCTTGATCTGAATAAGGTGCAAAGCTTAAAAATAGCGCTAATATAAGCTGATACACTACAGATAAAATAAAGGAATAAACATGAGTCAAAATGTTACCGACTTAATGACAGCTAACCCATTTTCAGTGAACGTAAAAAGCACCCTGCATGACGCACATAATTTAATGAAAGAAAAAAATATTCGTCATATTCCTGTTATCGACGAAGACGGTGCATTTGTCGGTATGCTGACACAAAAAATCATGGTCGCTAAAGTTATGGGGATCATGGCAACGTTTGGTGCAAATGCATTACAACGAAAAGAGAAACTCACAAAAGTAGAAGATATTATGGTGAGTGATTTTATTAGTGTCACCCCAGAGCAGCCGTTATCAGATGTGGTTAAGTTTTTTGTAGATAATCGCCACGGTTGTATGCCCGTTGTTAGCCAGCAGGGTCAGCTAGTGGGTATTTTAACGTCTTCTGATTTTGTGCGTTTAGCGGCAGCACTACTTTCGTAAGCGCCCTTGCTTAGTAAAAACTGCATTTTGGCTTTACTAAGTGCAGTTTTTTACTCGCTTAAAGATGTATAAAATTAATAGCATAGATAGCTAAGTCACTAACGGCCTGTTATGGTAAACACCTCTGCTTTCGATGATTATTACAAGGTAACTGTGCTGCATGGCTAATCAATTAAATGTACTGGGAACTCGCTTACAACTGTGTTGTGGTAATGGTGGCTATACCCGTGAAGGGTTTTGCTATGTGCCAGATTCAGACTTTGGCAATCACAGTGTATGCGCCATTATGACCGACGAATTTTTGCAGTTTTCTAAAGCGCAAGGTAACGATTTAATTAGCCCTAATCCTTTGTATGATTTTGCTGGCTTAAAAGCTGGCGACAAATGGTGCTTGTGCGCAGTGCGTTGGTATCATGCCATTGCTGCAAACGTTGCTCCTCCTGTGGTACTTGAAGCTACAAACCAAAAAGCGCTCGACATTATTCCGTTTGACGTATTAAAAGCGCATCAATATCACAAAACGCTATAACGATTAAACACTGAACCCAGTTTTCTTTTGCCTAAATAGCGTAGGCAAAAAGAGTCCTTAACGTGCCCCCGTTTTAAACGTGCTTTTTTGCAGAATTTACAAAAAAGTGCATATTTTTCATATGCACTTAAGTTTTTTGCTTTGAAAAATACCGCCAATTAAAAATTAAAACAATAATTTCAGCAACTTAAAATAACAATACTATCGGCATGAGCATTGCTTCTATTAATACAAGACGTGTTCGTTATCGCAATTAAAACACTCACTTGAGTTAAGCGAGCACTATTTTGAAATAGTAGGAGGCATAATGAGTAACAGTAATAATGCAAACAAAGTCGCTGAATTTACCGCTCCCGGTGTAGAAAACGAATCAGCAAATAAAGCAATATCTGTTCTAGAAGATCGCATGGTAGCGCTAATTGATTTACAGCTAACTTTAAAACATATTCATTGGAATGTAGTAGGTCCAAACTTTATTGGCGTACATGAAATGCTAGACCCTCAAGTTGAAACCGTACGTGAAATGACCGACACCATAGCAGAACGTATTGCCACTTTAGGCGGCGTCCCTGTTGGTACACCAAAATCAATTGTCGATCGTCGTACATGGGAAGACTACGCTATAGGCAAAGGTTTAGTAACCGAGCACTTAGCTGCATTAGACAAAGTATATAACGGCGTTAACGGTGATCATCGTAAAGCTATAGAATCACTTGCTGAGCTTGATCCGGTATCTGAAGATATGATCATTGCGCAACTTGCCGAGCTTGAGCAATATCAGTGGTTTGTTCGTGCCCATATAGAGTCATCTACGGGTCAATTGAACAGCTAATTTTAAATTGATATACATTGAGCCCAGCAAATATGCTGGGCTTTTTATTTTTTCACTATATCCATCTCATCATTAAGCTAAAACCATCATATTTAATCCACTATAACGCGTTTAGTTACTATACTTATTTTTATACAGAACTTACTATCTATTCCTTATTATTAAAGGGATTTTTCAGTGTTGTCGCGTTTATATAATTTTATGCCTGGTTTACAAACGTTGTTTAATTATCAGCGCCAATGGCTTGCCGACGATATGCGAGCAGCCTTATCAGTTGCAGCCGTGGCATTGCCTGTAGCTATTGCTTATGCGCAGCTTACCGGCGTAAATGCCGCCGTTGGTCTCTATTCTTGTATCTTACCTATGATGCTTTATGCACTATTTGGTACCTCTAAACAGCTTATTATTGGCCCTGATGCCGCAACCTGTGCGGTGATTGCCGCAGTAGTGACTCCACTTGCCGCAGGCGATAGCTTTAAACATTGGCAATTAGTGATCACCATGACCGCAATGACAGGTATCTGGTGCTTTATTGCCAGCCGCTTTAAACTAGGTGTACTTGCTGACTTTTTATCAAAACCTATTTTAATGGGACTGCTCAATGGCGTAGCTATTACCATTATTGTTAGCCAGTTTTCAAAAGTATTTGGTTTTACCTTTGACGAACGCTACTTACTGGAGCGCTTAGGAGGTGTGCCAACCTATTTATCGCAAACTCATATTCCCACCTTGCTAATGGCTTTATTAACGCTGAGTGCCTATTTCGCTTTCAAACGTATTAAACCAAGTTGGCCTGCCTCTATGCTGGCAATCACATTGGCTGCAATCTTAGTTTGGTTATTCAACTTAGAACAGTTTGAGATAAAAACCATTGGCGTTGTAACGGGTGGCTTACCTATATTTAACCCTCCAATGTTTGATATTGGGGTGATCCGTGAGCTCGTAGTTCCTGCACTTAACTTAGCCATAGTCAGCTTTGTAAGTATGATGTTGACCGCACGAAGCTTTGCTGCAAAAAATGGCTATGACATTAATCCAGATAAAGAATTTAGAGCCTTAGGTATTGCCAATTTAGCCTCAGCATTGTCGCAAGGTTTCGCAGTTAGTGGTGCTGACTCGCGTACGGCTGTTAACGACAATGCCGGCGGTAAAACTCAATTAGTATCGATTATAGCGGCTGTTATTATTGCCATTATTGCGTTATTTTTAACGGCTCCCCTTGAGTATATTCCCAGTGCAGCACTGGGAATTGTGCTTATTATTGCTTCAATTCATCTCATCGATTTAAAGGCGTTATGGCAATTAAAATTTAAAGATAAGCAAGCATTCTACTTAGCATTAACTACGTTATTTGCGGTGTTGTTTATTGGTGTAATCCCTGGCATAACGCTTGCTGTATTATTGGGTTTATTTCAATTTATCCGCAGCGTTATGCGTCCATCTGACACTATTTTAGGTATTGATGCCAAAGGGGTAGTAAGAAGCCTCGACGAAACAGATAAAGCCAAAGCGATACAAGGCGTTTTTATTTATCGATTCAATTCGCCTTTAACTTACTTTAACGTGGGTTACTTTAAACGTCGCTTATTAGAGCAATACGCCCGCCAGAAAGACGATATAGAATGCGTTATTATCGACGCTGTACCTTGTTTTACTCACCTTGATTTAAGTGTAATGAGCATGCTTGCCGACTTAGATGTAATTTTTAAAAAGCGCCATATTCGTTTAGAGCTTGCTGGCAGAAAACGTCAATTGCTCGCTTGGTTTAAAACGGCAGGAATTACATCTGGTAAAGAGGGGATTTATGTTCACTCAGACTTGTATATCGCCCTACAAAAAAACAGTGTGAGTCAACATATTACTGAAGCCGCTTTATTTAAATCGCCTAACCAAAGCTCAGCTTAGTTAGAATTATTAGTTATCATCTACTACACTCAAATTGTAGATAAAATATGGTGATGACTCATTTCATTAACTGAAAAATATCTGAGACTCAGTGCAAAGAATGTTTTCTTTATTAACTTGTTAAGCCTTAAAAAGATATCGCAAGCAAAAATGAAAATGCCATACCATGCAGTATCAAAATACTCGCGCAGCCGCTTATTTTATGGCTTATCAAATAAAGCGTTATTGATGAGAACAATTAAGCACTGCAAAAAACCAATTAAAAAATGGAGTTATTATGAAATATACACTCTTAATTGCATGCTTAATGGCACTGGCAGGTTGTGATAAAGGCGTTGATTCACCAAAAGGATTTAGCTTACCCGAGGGTAATGCAGAACAAGGTAAAGCCGTGTTTTTAAAATATAAGTGCTTGGCATGCCATACACTTGCAGGCGTAGAAGATAGCAGCGTAACAAAACATGACGATATTTCTATTAAGCTAGGAGGTAATAAAACCAAAATAATTACTTATGCTGAGCTGGTAACGTCAGTGATTAATCCCTCCCATCGGTTTTCTAGGCCTTATAGACCCGACGCCAGAAATGAAGATGGCAGTTCAAAAATGACGGTATTTAACGATACCATGACCGTATCTGAACTCACCGACTTAGTCACTTTTTTACAACCAAACTATAAACTTATCCCGTACCACAGAACTAATTACCAACTTTACTCTCACTACAAGTAAATATTGATAGCAAAAAAAACCGTTGTTAAACAACGGTTTTCTTTATGCGTTTTATCTACTCGGCATTAACCATTTCTTCAAACTTCATACCGGTTAGCTTAGTCAGCACTTTAATTACATATATAAAAATACCAATAAGCATCAGCATAGAAGGAATGGCAATAACGGGATAACTTAACAGGGTCATTTCACCAAGTTGTTCGTTAAATTCCACACTTCCTGCGGGGCTAGTAACAATCCATTTAGCTAAGAGGTAATTCATAGTTGATGAAAACACAAAGGTCAGCGCTAATAAGTAATTAGCGTTAGTAATTTTTTGTTTAAAGCTTTGCGTATTGCCGCGTTCAGCAAGGGCATCGTAAATAGTGTCTAACTTGAATAAAAGTGAGTTTAATAAAAGTTTGGCTAGCAAGGGCTTACCAAAAAAGCCCGACATTAGCACTGTAAAACCAATAATTGCCGGTATAGCCGCTTCTTTAATTGCTAACCACTCAACGTTAAGCTCAAACAGCGCTATACCACCGGTAAGTAAAGTACTTAAAAAGCCCAAAAGTGAAATAAAGTTTAATGAGCCCGCTTTTATAAAATCATAAATACCATAACTAATAGGAAATATGAGCGCCACAATTAAGCCAACCACACTGCCTAAATATTCAGGGCCAGAGAACTTCATTAAAATGACTGAAGGAATGATGATATTAAATACTATTTCGATAAGCGGATTATTTTTTTTACGCTGCTTTGTGGCTTGATTATGACTGGTCATTGTTAATTCCAAAAAATATTACTGCTGCCATCACTTTCCTCCTGTGTGGAGTAAATAATGTTTTAAAGTGCCTTGAAACATAATACCTGCAATACAGCCGCTATTCTAGCGCAGCACTAAATCGTATTATTTTATTATGTGGAGCTTACACTGCCATGAAATAGGTATAAATTAAGCCGTTAAATTAAATCATCGGTCGTAATTTAGGTTCTCAAAGACTATATTTAACCTATAAAAAATAAATTAGCTTCAATCCATGCTCATTGCTCAGTATTTTTATAAACCATCCCTTTGGTTGCTTTTATTAATTGCTTGTTTTCATCAACCCGTAAATGCTAAACATATTATTGCTGTTGCAGAATTAAGTGGACTCTTTCAACATGCAGCCAATAATGAAGAGCAAGGGGTTTATCATGCGTTGTTAACCAAAGCCCTTGAAGATACTGAGCTAAATAAAAAATATATTATTGAAATCATGCCAATGAAGCGTGCCAAACTGGAGTTTTTAAAAGATCGCGTTGCTTGCTACGCACCTGGAGAAGACACCTTTGATGGCTCTGAGGGCATTGCTCTACCAAATAATATTTTACACAGTACTCCATATAATAAAGCGCTGATCAAAGTGGTGTCTAATAGCCCAGAGCGGATTATTTCGAACTTAGGGCATATTGATGATAACGATATTGTTAGTATTGTTAGAGGGGTACCCAGTAGCCGTGAGCTAGATAGAATAAAAGAAAAGGCCAAAATAGTTATAGAAGTAAATAGCGAAATGGAAAGCTTGCAACTGCTGTTGCTTGGCCGGGTCGATTTAATCTTGGCTTTTTACCCCGATATTACCTTTGCATATAAAGAATTAAACATAAACTCTCACCTCCCTTATAGTGACAGCTATTCACCAGTAGAAATAAACGACAATATTATTTGCCACCCCCGCTATAAAAAAGACTTCGATAAAATAAATAAAAAAATAGCTGAATACCTACAAAATGGTGAAATGAAAATACTGTTAAATGATTACTTCATGCGCTCATGATATTAATAATACATATTTACAGTTTACATATAGCTGGCCTATAAAAACTGATTTATACAGCTTGGAAAACATCGGCGCTTGCTCTAGTATCTAATTGTCTTAGCTCAATAATTTGCATTTTAATGAAATCATTTCCATCACTGTATTTTGCCAATTTATTTTTAATTATTGGTACCGGCTTACTTACAACCTATTTAGCCCTGTATTTAGGTAAGCAAGGCACGTCCACATTTTGGATAGGCTTAATGACCTCGTGTTATTACCTTGGCTTGTTGCTGGGCTCTAAACTTGGTTACCACCTAATAAAATCGGTAGGCCACATTAGAACCTTTGCCGCCAGTACCGCTGCTGTGACAGCCTGTGTGGCCGCCCACGGGGTAAGCGATAACCTATACATATGGCTTGCTTTAAGGCTGTTTGTTGGCTTAGGTATGATGTGTAATTACATGGTGCTAGAAAGCTGGCTAAACGAGCAATCAGCGCCTGAATCTCGCGGGCGAGTCTTCTCTTTTTATATGATCACCTCCTACCTAGGCATGATTTTAGGGCAACTAGCGCTCGCACAATTTCCTGAGCTAGGGTATGCGCCGCTATTTTTAGTGTGCATGGCGTTGGCTATCGGCATTATTCCAATTTCTATCACTCGCAGAATTCACCCAAAACCGTTAAAACCGATAAAAATGAGCCTATTTGATTACGCTAAAAAGGTGCCTCAGTCGCTTACTGCGGTACATTTCGCGGGCATTATTAATGGTAGTTTTTATGGTCTAGCGCCTATTTTTGCTAAGCTATCTGGCTTTGGCGCCGCTGAAATTGCTATTTTTATGTCGGTGACTATTTTTGCTGGCTTGTTAGCACAATGGCCTATGGGGATGCTCTCCGACCGTATTCGCCGCAGTGTGTTAATTCGTACTAATGCAGCAGCTATCGGAATTGTAAGTTTGGCATTGTTTTTATTACCTACCTCACAGCCTATTGCCTACATACTCACTTTTATATTTGGTTTGTTTGCCTTTACTTTATATCCGCTGTGTTCGGCACTGGCCAATTCGCGGGTTGAAGACGAAGAACGCGTAGGCGTATCATCTGCATTATTAGTCGCTTTTGGCGCTGGTGCTGCAATAGGCTCAACAGTTAACGCACAGCTTATGAGCTACTTTGGTCACCCAGCATTGTATGCGTCTATTTCACTATTAACCGTGGCCATGTATTTACTGCTGACCTTTATTAACTCAAAACAAAAAGTTGAACAGCCTGAACCCAGTGATTATGTGGTCGGTACATCCGATGTTACAAACTCGCCACTGGCCGCTACGATGGATCCGCGCATTGAAGAAACCACAGCACAAGATCAAATGCTGGTTGTAGATGAAGAAGAGGATGATGCTGATGCTGATGAATTTTTTGAGCATCCCCAAGGGGAGCTGTTTAAAGACCTGGAAAACGAGAAAAATATGAAGAGTTAATACTTACTATTTAAAATAGTAATAAAAATGATAACAATAAAGGGGAGCCTCCCCTCTTTTTTGTTATTTTTACTACTTAATACATTACTGGTTTATCTGTGGCTTAATATCGCTTAAATCTAAATGGATAGTCATTTCAAAATTATCAGGCTGTACAGCAACATCACTCAAACCTGCTCTCGCAAAATAATCTTCAAAGTCTTGCTGATATTTAGCCGAAAACTGCGTATACGCGGTAATAAACAAACTCAACTTTTTAGCTATTATTGGATAGGCTGCGGCAAGTTCTCGCAGTTTTTCAGGTTCAGCAAAGGCAAATTCAGCATAAATATTAAAGTCGTTTCCGACAGAGGTTTTACCATAATCAGACAAAAAGCCTGCGTTATAATCGGGTGCAGATTTATACTTTGTAAGCGCGTCAAAATTAGATGCTGCGGGTTTCCAGTCTTTTGGCAGCAAAGCTTGCCATACAAATATAACGAAAGGTGAACGTATATAAACTAACGAGCTTAATTCATGATGAACCCCCTTCAACGAATTTTCGAAATTAAAATTCGTGCCATTCCATCCTGAGAGATTAACTAGAATTATGGAATTACTTGAATAGGTTCCTCCAGCAGCAGCCCCCTCTATAAGCATAGGTCCAGAAAGGTAAATAGCGTCAATTGCTTCAGCAACAAACCCTGGAGGATAGGTCGTTAATGCGGCCTCAATACCATCGAGTGACTCAGAAGCATCTGCAAGCGTAGTCATTTCCATTTCAAGAATCGGAGGCTCTCCATCACTAACTGCAAATTGTTCAGGGAAAAATAAACGGGGTTCACCAGCTTGAATGTCTACTTGGTGTGTTTTGGATAAACGATTAGCTTGCTCTGTTTCACTTTCGAAATATGAACACGCACTAACAAATAATAAAAAAACGAATATTGCTTTTTTCATTTATAAAATCCTTTTTAATGAGCATGCCTGAATGTTGCCACCGCTACTACTGAGAAGCAAAATCTAACAACAGCAGGGAAGCAACTTAAAGCTCTAAATTTCATCTACCTAGAGTAAATAAAATAGAAAATAACAGGCAAAACTTAAAATAACTACATTCTTTTTAGCCAACCCAAAATAAAAAAATTAAGAGACCTTTTATATAGGTTAAATACTCCCCCTGTATTTTTAATTAAATTTTAAAACTATTTCACCCCTTTTCTATTTGCCAACCGTTATAGCTCTGAAACAACATAATAAGTTAATTTGGAGCGGCTTATGCACACACTTGAATTTCCTAAAAACCCCATGTTCAAAACATCAACAGCTGTTATTGGCGGTGCTGTGATGACCTTTATTGCATTTGCCTTTATGCAATACTTAATTAGTGGCGAACAAAGAGCACCTATAAAATTGGGTGATGATATTACTGTTGAGATTTTTCAAGCACCAGAAGATAAACAAACCACGCATATTAAAAGAATACCGCCACCACCCACACCTAAAGTGCCGCCTAAAGCACCACCACGTGTAACACCTAGTAATGAGCCAATAACAGCAATAAGCACAGCACCACCCATAGTAATTGACGGATTTGGTAACGATATGAAGCAAACACTGACCCGCCCTACGGGAGATGCTTCACCCATTGTGCGCATAAATCCAAAGTACCCAACTAGCGCAGCACGTGATGGTATAGAAGGCTGGGTGCAACTTAGCTTTAATATTTCACCCACTGGTGAAGTGATTGATGCCACGGTAGTAAATTCCGAGCCAAAACGCATATTTGATCGCGAAGCACTTCGCGCAATTAAACGCTGGAAATATCGTCCAAAAGTAATTGAAGGTGTGGCACAATTACAAACAGGTCAAACCGTACAGCTTGATTTTAAATTAGACAGTTCGCAGTAAAGGAATAAGCGCCTATGCTATTGAGTATTAAGTCATGGTTATTTGAAGCGCCAAGCAAAGACTGCATGGCGCGGTATGCAAAAAGTGGCGACAACCGCCACTTAGAGCAGCTTATTGCCTTATACAGTAACGATTTATATCACTACCTAGTTACCCAGTCTAATACACATTTAGCATACGACGTAAGCCAACAAACATGGCTAAAGGTTATTGAAAAGCGCCACCTTTACCAAGCACAAACCACACCCAAAGCCTGGTTATTTAAACTCGCACGCAACACCCTAATAGACGAATACCGCAAACAGCAACACTTTGTCGAGCTTGACGAAAACAGCCAACTACCTGCGCAAAATAACAATCAAAGTGAATTAACAAGTAGTGACTCACACATAGGCGACACACACATAAGTTATGAAGCGTTTAATGCTGCGCTCAAGCAACTTAGCTTTGTGCAGCGCGAAGCCATCACCTTACAACAAGAAGGCTTTAGCCTTGCCGATATAGAACTTATAACGCAAAGCAACGCCCAAACCATAAAAACAAGGCTACGCTACGCCAAACAAAGCCTAAAACAATTATTAGGAGAACGTAATGAATAAGCCTGATGAGCAGTTTAATGAAAAGCTCACACAACATTATAACGAGCGAAAAGCACGTACCACTCTTTCGCATGCTCAACAACAGGCGTTAAAACACTCCGTAATCCAAAAACAACCTAAAAGGCTTGGTTTTGCCCTGCAACTCACAAGCCTTACCTGCGCACTGGGCTTACTGGCTTTTATAGTGCTCGACAGTAACAACGTGGTAAATACTGCCCCTAAAACCGTATTAAACACCATAGATATACACGACTACTCGTTTATAACAACGCATGAAATAGATCAAACAGGTAACTACGCAAGCACTATAACGCAACAAAAACGCGCGCTCGACACCCAACTAGCAAACGACTTACGCCGCCATCAACAACACCATATAGAATACGGCACGCTCCTAAAGGTCGATAACGACTGGTACATAGCAAGCTGTAATGACGAGGTACTGGTACACATTAAACAGTCACTGCTCAGTGATTTAAAAGGAAAGCATGCAGTTGAGAGTAGTATAAGTACGGGTGATATGCTCGCTATGGCACATAACGGCAAAGGGCAGATTATTGCTCTTAAACATGCCGAGGATGGGGTGAGACAGTGTGGGGCTTAGGTTGTTTTTAGCATGGTGGTAATTTAAATAAGTAATTACCACCGAGAACACAGAGGCGCTTCGCGCTGCACAGAGATAGTTAACTATCGCCCATGTAATCTAATGGTGAAGAAAGCTCTATAAAATCACGGTAGTGCTCTTTAGTAATTTCTTCATAGCCATCTTTTATGTAAATGTAACTTAACCACAAGAGTGTAATATTGCCTACCCTAGGCTT